>JANYHP010000117.1 GCA_025359005.1 Hyphomicrobiaceae bacterium
AACCGGGCGGCGCGCATAGGGAATGCGTTCGGGGACGTCGTCCTGGCCAAGCGTGATGCCGTAGAAAAAGCGTAACGCGCAGACGATCTGGTTCAACGTCGCCCAGGCGATCCCCTTGGAGATCAGATGCACCTGATAGGCCCGCACATCTTCCAGACCGAACCGCTCGGGCGAGCGCCCAACATACGCGCTATATCCCTTCACGGCCTGTAGGTAGGATCGCGGCGTTGCCGGCGACATGTTCCGGATCGTCATGTCGTCGATCATCCGACGGCGCAACGGGCTGATCGGCGGCCTTGCGGGCTGGGTTGTCTGGATCGACGGGTTCGATGGGCTCTGCTGATGACGCATACGCATGGGCCAAACTCCTATCTGTTGGCGGTGTCATCGACACACACCATCCTGACAGACAGGCACCGCTCTCACCGCCGGGCACTACCGCGATAGCGGTTCAGTACAATCGCATTTGCCACGTGGGGCTTTCCAACAGGGCGCAAATCAGGCCCGAGATCTTCCGCCTGACACGTGGAGACTCGAATGGAGAAGGGATACTCGAATGACCTGCGTGAGCGCGCCATCGCCCTCGTCGAGGATGGCGAGAGTGCTCGCGATGCGGCGCGGCCGCTGAAAGTTGCGGCGTCGACGGCGATCCGCTGGGTCGGCATGTGGGCCACGACCGGCAGCGTCGAGGCCAAGCCCGGGACCGGTCACAGCCGATCACCGCTCAAGGTCTACGAACGCTGGCTGCTCGATCTTGTCGCCAAGGAGCCTGACCTCACGCTTCAAGAAATTCGCGAGCGATTGAAGCGTGAGAAAAAACTCGACGTTGCGAGGAGCTCGATTTGGCGTTTCTACGACCGGCACGAGATCACATGCAAAAAAACACTGCACGCAGCCGAGCAGGATCGACCTGACGTCGCGGCTGCGCGTGCTCAATTGAAGGCCGAGCAACCGAAGCTCAAGGCTCGACATCTCGTCTTCATCGACGAGGCAGCGGTGACGACGAAGATGGTTCGCCAATATGGCCGCGCGCCGATCGGTGACCGCCTCGTCGCCAAAGTTCCGCACGGACATTGGAAAACACTGACGCTGGTCGCGGCGCGCCGCGTCGATGGCGTCACCGCGCCGTATGTGATCGACAGTGCCATGGATGGCGCCGCTTTTCTCGCCTACGTCACGTGCGTGCTTGCGCCGACGCTCAGCAAAAGCGACATCGTCTTCATGGACAACGTGGCAACCCACAAAATCGCCGGTGTCGTCGAAGCGCTTGCTGCTGTGGGTGCCAGACGCCGCTTCCTACCCGCCTACTCGCCCGACTTGAACCCTATTGAAAACGCTTAATCGAAGCTCAAATCCGGCCTGCGAACGGCTGCCGCCCGCACCGTCGATGACCTCACAAAGGCTGCCGGCCGCTGCATCAAGGCAATTGCGCCATCCGACTGCGCCGGTTACTTCAGAAACGCAGGCTATCGCGTATGATCCAGATTAGGTGGATTCCGCGCTAGCTCGGGCCCCTTCCTCAAGCAGGCCGAGCCGGCGGCCGAGCCATTTGGTGGTCGTCGCCTGGATGAGGATCGTCATCAGGATGGCGATGAAGGTGACCGAGGCAATCATCTCCGCGCCGGGCGCTTTGACGCCGAGAAGCAGGCCGGCGAGGGCCGCCGGGATGACGCCCGTCTCACGCGTCCAGCACATGAAGAGCAGTTCGTTCAGGCTCCAGCGCGCTCGCCGGTCTGGCGTTGCACAGAGAAAGACAGTCACCGGCCGCGCGACCAGCATGAAGACGGCGACCACCGCGATGCCGCCGACCAGATACTGGTTCATGAGTTTGAAGTCGACCTGCGCGCCGAGCAGGATGAAGATGCACAGCCGCATGATGAAGGCCGTGGTCATCACGTAGTCTTCCAGTTTGCGCGCCTCGCCTTCGTCCATCTTGAAGCCAAACGATTCCTTGTTGCCGAGCATGATCCCGAAGACGAACACAGCCATGAAGCCGCTCGCCTGCAGCCCGTCAGCCGCGAAATAGGCCGCAATCACGGCCATCAGCGTGACGACGGGGCCGTATTCGGCGAGGAATGAATATTTCTCATGGGCGATCAGCAGGGCCGCCAGATAGCCGAGGCTCGCGCCCGCGGCGATGCCGATCAGCGACTGCTTGGCGAGGTCGAGCAGCGACGCGGAGAGCGAAAAGTCTCCCTTGCCCATGGCCACCGCGAGAACACCAAAGGTTACGATCGCGCCCATGGCGTCGTTGAAGGCTGATTCGCTCATGACCGTCTGCGCGACCCGGTCGCGGATATGCACCTGCCTGAAAATCGGCACCAGCGTCGCGGGATCGGTGGACGCCAAGGCGGCGCCGAGCAGCAGCGCTACCATCAGCGGCGCGCCCAGGATGTAGTGCGCCGCCAGCGCTGTAATGGCCGCGGTGATGACGACCCCGACCGTCGATATGATGAGGATTGTAATCCACACCTGCTTGAGCACGTTCAGTCGGAGCGAGGCGCCACCGTCGAACAGGATATAACTGGCGCCAAAAAGCAGGATCAGCTGATTGAGCGCGGAGTCGGCTTTGATGTTGATCAGCCCGAATACCTCAGGTCCCACCAGCATGCCGGCAATGAGGAAGACAGCAACATCGGGCACGCCGATCTTTTGTGCCAACAGACCGGTCAGTGTGCCGATCGCGAGTATGAACCCAAATGAAACCAGGACGTGCTTGGCGATTTCAACTGCAGCGGATGCTTCCAAGACCATCTCCCCCAGAGTGTCGTTGTGCGGCTGCAACTGCTGCCACGCCGCCTGATGTTGCGCGAGACCCTCTTGCCTCGGACGCTGGCGAGCGGTCCTGATGAAGCAGCGTCGAGCCCTCTTGCGCGTATCCTGCCAGGGTTGCCCCGCACCGACAACACGAGATGCGACGCAGCCGGAGAGGGGCCATGGATGTCTTGCGAAAGTCTGCCCGACACCCGGCCGCTGAGGGTGTGCACGCCTTAGGTGATAGTATCAGATACTGCACCTGGAAGGCGTGTCATTAACTCCAGATTATCCCTCTTGGCCTAATTTCGCCTCAGAAGCGCACACGTGGATTGGGCGCTCAGAAGGTTGCGAATGTTCAACGGCGCTATCAGTTCGTCGCGGCAATCGTCGCTCATGTCTGAATATGCATCCCTCATGGGGGACGCGGTTCTCAGGCATCGGGCGCGCGTGGCCGAGCACTCGGCTCGTCTCGAGGCCGAGTTTGCGAGCCGCATCAAGTCCGAATTCATCGCCAACATGAGCCATGAACTCCGCACGCCGCTGAATTCCATCATCGGCTTTTCCAAGCTGATTGCCGAGCAGGCCGCGCGCCCGCTCGCGCCGGGCGAAAGCGAAGAGTATGCGGGCCTGATCCAGGACGCGGCCGGGCACTTGCTCGCCATTATCAACGACATTCTCGACATTTCTAAATTGCAGAGCGGCAAGTTCCAGCTCAACACGCGCGAGTTGGGTGTCGACGAAGTTCTGCGCCCGTGCGTGGCCGGATTGAAGCTGTTTGCCGACAATGCCGACGTCGCCCTCATTTCCGAGATCGGGGAAAGCCTTCCCGAGGTCAGCGCCGACAGCGTCAAGCTGCGCCAGGTGTTCACCAACCTCGTCACCAATGCCATCAAGTTCACACCGCCGGGCGGCACAGTGCGCGTGACCGCCAGGACCGCGGGTGACGGCGTCGTCGTCGTGGCCATCGCGGACACGGGCGTCGGCATGACGGAGGAAGAGATCCGCGTGGCGGTGACCCCGTTCGGCCAGGTCGATGGCGGCAAGAACCGCTGGCGCGAAGGCACAGGCCTTGGCTTGCCGATCGCGGAGGCGCTGGTGCGGCTGCATGGCGGCATCCTTTCGATTGAGAGTGCAAAGGGCGCGGGCACCACGGTCAGCGTCGCATTGCCGACCGCAGCGCAGCAGGTCGCATCGGGCGCCACTGCCGAGAGTAATCATGCTGCCGCAGCCGTCGCGCTGGCAGTCGTACAGGATCTGGCGCATCCGCGCTGACGCACCGAGGTTACGCATGCAGATGAACCAGCCCGCGCCCGTGCCCGTCGCCCCTGGCGTCGATCTCAGCATCGGTCGCATCGTCTCGGTCACCGGGTCGAAAGCCATCGTGTTGCTCGATCACGGGCATCGACCCAGTGATACGACGAAACTCCTGCCGCATCAGCGGCCGGAAATGGGCACGCTGCTCGGCATCGATACCAACAAAACCGTCGTGCTCGCCGTTGTCTCGGCGCTGAGTGCACCAGTCCCCGCGCAGCGCGAGGGCGACACCGAGATCTGGATCGCAGAAGTCGGCCTCGTCGGCGAGTTGTGGCTGGCGACAGACGACAAGCCCGCCACCTTCAATCGTGGCGTCACTGTCTATCCGACGTTGGGGGACCGTGCGCGCGTCGCCTCGAAGGCGGAACTTGAAATCGCCTTCGTCGGCGATACGAAGGGTTCGGTTCGCGTCGGCTGCATCCGGCAGGACATGACGATCCCCGCGATGGTCAAGGTCGACGATCTGCTGGGCAAACATTTCGCGATCCTCGGCACCACCGGCACCGGAAAATCCTGCACGACTGCTCTCATCCTGCGCGCCATTTTGGAAGCCAATCCGGCAGCGCATCTCGTGCTTCTCGATCCGCACAATGAATACGCGACCGCCTTCCCTGAGTGGGCGGAGGTGATCAATCCCCGCAACATGCAACTGCCGTACTGGTTGCTGACGTTTGAAGAAATCGTCGAAGTGCTGCTCGGCAACACCAGCGACCGGCGCCAGGAATCGGAGCTGCTGCAAGAGCTGATCCCCATTGCCAAGTCGCGCTACTCGGCCGGCCGCGAGAGCCGGAAGGAGCCGCAGACGCTGCGTCGCGGCGGTGGCGAGACGCGCTATACGGTCGACACGCCGGTACCCTACCGCATCTCCGATCTGACCTCGCTTATCGACGAGCGCATGGGCAAGCTCGAGAACAAGCGCGACATCGCGCCCTATCGCAACATCAAGCTGCGCATCGAGACGATCAGCCAGGACCCGCGCTACGCCTTCATGTTCGGCTCGCTGACCGTCTATGACGGCATGGCCCAGATCCTGTCGCGGCTGTTTCGCGTGCCCGTCAACGACAAGCCGATCACGGTTCTCGAACTGACCGGCATCCCGCACGAGATCGTCAATGTCGTGGTGTCCGTCGTCTGCCGGATGACCTTTGATTTCGCCCTCTGGGGCGAGGGGCAGGTGCCCGTGACCATCGTCTGCGAAGAGGCGCATCGCTATGTGCCGGCGAATGCCAGCCTGGGGTTTGAGCCGTGCCGCCGTGCAATCGCCAAGATCGCCAAGGAAGGCCGTAAATACGGCGCTTCGCTGTGCATCGTGACGCAGCGGCCCACGGAAATCGATCCGACCATCCTGTCACAGTGCAACACCGTTTTCGCGCTGCGCATGTCGAATGACCGCGACCAGGAGATCGTCACGTCGGCAATCTCGGATACGGGCGCGGGGCTGCTTGAATTCCTCTCCGCACTCGGCCAGCGCGAAGCGATCGCGTTCGGCGATGGCGTGACCTTGCCGGTGCGCATCCGGTTCGACGAGCTGGCGAAGGAAAACATGCCGCGGTCGTCGTCGGCGCGGTTCTCTGAGCGTTGGCAGAAGTCCATCGGCGACGAGGGCTTCATCGAGGGCGTCGTCGAGCGTTGGCGCGCGTCGTCGTCCGGGACGGCCGATCTGGGTGGCAACATGGCCATGTTTGCCGAGGCGATGTCGCTTGGCGGGCCGGAAGACGGCAGTGGTGCGTCTGCGCCAGCGGGTCTGCCCCCGACGAACCGCAACGCGGCACCCGCGCCTGGCAACGGCCAGCGCCCGCCAGCGGCGCCGCTGCGGAACGACCGCGCATCGGCGTTGCGGCCGATGGCGCCAGTGGCCGGGAGCCCGCCCGCGGCTGGACTTGCGATCGAGCCGCAGCCGGCAGGCGGCAAGCCGTTGTCGCTGCGCGAGAAGCTGTTGCAGCGGGCGCGCTGATATCGGCGATCGATTGCGCGAAGCATGCGAATTCGGCTGAGTGTCGCGTTGTCGGGTTGCAGCAAGACTGATAAAGCACAACCAGAATCATGTCCGGTCCGCTCGGCTCACGAGGCGCTCATACGCTGTGTGTGCGTTCGCCGGTGTCTGAGAACAAATGTTCAAGCTGGAGGCTGCGATGTCCGCTGGTGCCCTGTCGTCGAGTGCGATCTATCCCATCATTCTGTCGGGCGGGTCGGGGACGCGGCTGTGGCCGCTGTCGCGGTCGATGTATCCCAAGCAGTTCATCCGTTTCAACGGTGACAGCGCGTCGTTCCTGGCCGCGACCTTGAAGCGGCTGGCGCCGGAAGCCGGGTTCCAGCGCCCGATCGTGCTCTGCAACAACGACCATCGCTTCCTGGTCAAGGCAGAACTCGAGAGCGCCAAGGTCGACACCAAGGCGATCGTGCTGGAGCCGATCGCACGCAACACCGCGCCGGCCGTGGCCATTGCGGCGCTGGAAGTAGCGAGCGAGAATCCCAACGGGATCATCGTAGTGATGCCATCCGATCATGCGATCGACGACGTGCAGAAGTTTGCCGAGGCGGTGCGGCGAGCGGCAAAAGTCGCGTCCACGGGCAAGCTGGTGTTGTTCGGCATCAAGCCGACACAGGCGCACAGCGGTTATGGATACATCCGCCGCGGCGGCGATCTGGAAGGCTTCAAGGGCGCGGCGTTCGCGGTCGATGGCTTCACCGAGAAGCCGGACGAGGCGACTGCGGCCCGCTATCTGGCAGAAGGCAACTATTTCTGGAACTCAGGTATTTTCGTGCTGCACGCGCGGACCTTCCTCGAGGAGTTGGCGCGACTGAGCCCGCGCGTGCTCGACGCTGCCAAGCAGGCGCTCGTGAAGGCCGAAGAGGACCTTGGTTTTCTGCGGCTTGAACGCCAGTCGTTTGCCCAGTCGCCCAATATTTCCATCGACTATGCCGTGATGGAGAAGACCACGGTTGCTGCCATGCTGCCGATCGATGTCGGCTGGAACGATGTTGGCTCGTGGTCGTCGCTGTGGGAACTGGCGCCGCACGACAAGGACGGCAACTACGTCAGCGGCGATGCGCTGCTCGAAGACACCACCAACTGCTACGTGCATTCCGACAAGGCCGTCATTGCCACCATCGGTGTGAAAGATCTGGTGATCGTCGACACGCCGGATGCGTTGCTGGTGGCCGACAGGTCGCGCGCGCAGGACGTCTCCAAGATCGTCAAGCGGTTGCGCGACGCGGGCCGCAAAGAGCAGGAAAATCACGTTCGTGCCTACCGGCCGTGGGGCTTCTTCGAGAGCCTGAACGTCGGCACACGGTTCCAGGTCAAGCTGCTGCACGTCAATCCGGGCGGCAAGCTGTCCATGCAGATGCACCACCACCGCTCCGAGCATTGGATCGTGGTGCAGGGCACGGCCAAGATCTTCATCGGCGATATGGAAAAGCTCGTTCGCGAGAACGAGAGCGTCTACATCTTCGCGACGCAATGGCACCGGCTGGAAAACCCGGGCAAGGTGCCGCTTGAGATCATCGAAGTGCAGATCGGCACCTACCTCGGCGAGGACGACATCGTGCGTGGCGACGACGTCTACAATCGTGCGCCGGAAGAGACGAAATGATAAGCGTCTGATTTCAGACGGATAATGCATGAAGTCCACCAACACGCCTCGGGTCACAATTCCGTGATCCGGGGCGTTCGCTTTTCTGCAGGTTTTGCACTTGCGAAAGGACCGGCGAAGGCACAAATAAAACAGGCGTTCGGTTTGTGAAGCCTGTCTCGTCGGCAGTGCCCCGAACTGAAGCGCTGTTGTTCCCTGAGCCCGGTTCCCGACCATGCCCAAGCTTCGCCCCGAGACACAGGCGCTCCGCCGCGACCATATCCTCGACGTGGCCGAAAAGTGCTTTGCAACGTCGGGCTTCCATCGCACGACCATGGCCGATATCTGCCGCGCCGGGAGCGTCAGTGCCGGCGCTCTCTATGGCCATTTCGACAGCAAGGAAGCGCTGATCTCCGGGCTCTGTGCGCGCGACCGCGCCGAGTTCGCCGAGCGGTTCCGGGTGCTTGCGGACGCGCCAGACTTTCTCGCGGCGCTGGGCGCACTTGGTGAACGGGTGTTTGTCGAGGAGTCGGCCCACAAACGCCTGTTTGCCGCCGAAATGGCCATAGAATCGACGCGCAATCCCCGGGTCGCGGAAATTTATCGCTCGGTCGATGCGTTCGTCATTGACAGCTTCGAACGGCTGTTCGCCCGCCTCAAGGCGGAAGGCCGCATCGCACCGCGGCAGGATGTGGGCGAGGTCGCACGCGCGTTCCAGGTGGTGGGCGACGGCCTGTTCCTGCGCCGCGCCGTGCATCCTGATTTCACCTTCGAGGGCGTGCGTGGCTCGCTGTTCGCCATGATCGAGTGCCTGCTTCAGCCGATCCCCGTCCCCGAGTATCTGCCTGCGCCGGTTGCTGCCGGCGCCTTCGCCGCTTCGACCGAGGCGCGCTCCGAGGTTTCCCTATGACCGTTCCGTCTCGTCTCCGTTCGTCGCTCTATTCGCTGGTGGCCGCCGTCGGCATCGCCGTCTATCTGTTGACGACCGGGGCTATTCCGCTGTTCCGCAAGGCGCAGCCCGCTACCGCGACCAAGTCCTCCGAGCCGGACTTGCTTGCTGCAGCCGTCACCGTGGTGCGCGCCGTGCCCGCCGAATTTGCCGAGCAGGTCTCGATTACCGGCTCGCTGGTGCCGCGTGAGGAAATCCTGGTCGGACCAGAGGTCGAGGGCCTGCGGGTTGTCGAGGTCATGGCCGATGAGGGTGACCGGGTCACCAAGGGGCAGGTGCTGGCGCGTCTCGTTACCGACATGCTGGACGCCCAACTCGCGCAGAATGACGCAGCGCTTGCCAAGGCAACGGCGGCCATCGCCCAGGCCCGCAGCACCATCACGTCAGCCGAGGCCAAGGTCGTGGAAGCCCGCAACGCCTTTGACCGCGGCAAGCCGCTGCGCCAATCGGGCTACATCTCCGAGTCCGTTCAGGATACGCGGGAAAGCGCCGCCAAGGTCGCCGACGCCGCGCTCGTGTCCGCGAAAGACGCCCTGGCTGTCTCGGAAGCGGATCGTCAGCAAGTGCAGGCACAGCGCCGCGAACTCGACTGGAAGCGCGGCCGCACCGACGTGGCCGCGCCGGAAGCGGGCGTCATCAGCCGACGCGTCGCCCGCGTCGGCGGCTTCGTTGCCGGCGTGGGGGACCCGATGTTCCGCATCGTCGCCCGCAACGAGATCGAGTTGGAAGCCGAAGTGCTCGACACCCAGTTAGCCCGCATCAAGGAGGGGCAGCCCGTGACCATCGCGTTGCCCGGCGGCGGGGCTGCGACCGGCAAGGTGCGCATCGTCTCCCCCGAGATCGACAAGACGACACGATTAGGCCGCGTGCGCGTGTTCCTGGGAGAAAACACCGCCTTGCGCGTCGGTGGCTTTGCCCGTGGCACGATCACGACAGCCATCAGCCGCGGCCTTGGCGTACCGGCCTCGGCGGTGCTTTATGCGCCGGACGGCAGCACGGCGGTGCAGGTGGTTCGCGATGGTCGCGTCGTCGCGCGCGCGGTCAAGCTCGGCCTCGCGCAGGGCAGCGACGTGGAGGTGCGCGACGGACTCATCGAAGGCGACGTGGTGGTTGCGCGCTCCGGCACGTTCCTGCGCGACGGCGACGCCGTGCGCCCGCTGAGCAAACCCGCCAAGCTCAGCGACGCCCGTTGATTACGGCCACGCCCCCTTCGAGGACGCTCCCATGAGCCTCAATGTTTCCGCCTGGTCCATCCGTCAGCCCGTGCCGTCGGTTATCACGTTCCTGTTCCTGCTGGTGGTCGGCTGGATCAGCTTCATGCAGCTGCCGATCACCCGCTTCCCCAACATCGACGTGCCGATCGTGCAGGTGCGCGTCTATCAGCCGGGGGCCGCGCCGGTCGAACTCGAGACGCAAGTGACCAAGAAGGTCGAAGACGCCATCGCCGGCGTCAACGGCGTCAAGCACATCACCTCGGCGGTCACCGAGGGCGCTTCGGTGACGACGATCGAGTTCCGCCTGGAAATCAATTCCGATCGCGCGGTCAACGATATCAAGGACGCGGTCGCCAAGGTGCGTTCCGACCTGCCCAAGGGGATCGACGAGCCGGTGGTGGCGCGGCTCGACGTGGAGGGACTGCCGATCGTCACGTATGCGGTGCGTGCGCCCGGCATGACGCCCGAGCAGGTCTCGTGGTTCGTCGATGACGTGGTGATCCGGGCGTTGCAGGGCGTGAAGGGCGTGGGTTCCATTACGCGCGTCGGCGGTGTCGATCGCGAAATCCGCGTGGCGCTCGATCCCGACCGGCTCAATGCGTTGGGCGTCACCGCCGGCGACGTCAACCGCCAGATCCGCGCAACCAACGTCGACCTCGCCGGCGGACGCGGTGAAATCGCCGGCCGCGAGCAGGCGATCCGCACGCTGGCCGGCAAAGCGCGCGTCGAAGACCTGGCGTCGATGATGATCGCGCTGCCGAAGGGCCGCAAGGTGCGGCTGGACGAGCTTGGCACAGTGAGCGACACCTCCGCCGAGGCGCGCATTTTCGCCACCTACAACACGCAACCCGTCGTGGCGTTCTCCATCGTGCGGGCGAAAGGGGCCAGCGACACGGTCGTCTCGGCGGATGTCGATCGCGCTGTGGCGGCCATCGGCAAGCTGCACCCGGATGTCGAACTCAAGCTGATCGATACGACGACGACGGCGGTGAAGGGCTCCTACGACAGCACCATGCACTCGCTGCTCGAAGGCGCGGCGCTGGCGATCCTGGTGGTGCTGGTGTTCCTCAAGGACATCCGCGCGACGATCATCACTGCCATTGCGCTGCCGCTGTCGATCATTCCGGCGTACTTCGTGCTCGACCAGCTCAACTTCTCGCTCAATCTGGTGAGCCTGCTGGCCATCACGATTGCGACCGGCATTCTCGTCGACGATGCCATCGTCGAGATCGAGAACATCGTGCGCCACATGCGGACGGGCAAATCGGCCTACCGGGCCTCGCTGGAGGCCGCCGACGAGATCGGCCTCGCCGTGATGGCGATTACGGCGACGATCATCGCCGTCTTCACGCCCGTCAGTTTCATGGGCGGCATCGCCGGGCAATACTTCAAGCAGTTCGGCTTGACAGTCGCCATCTCGGTGTTCTTCTCGCTGCTGGTCGCGCGCTTCGTCACGCCGATGCTCGCGGCCTATTTCCTGCGCAGCAGTGGGCACGAGGAAGTCGAGCCCGGCTGGTTGCGCGCGTATATGCGGCTGGTGCGATGGTCGGTGCGGCATCGCTTCCTGACCGTCGGGCTCGGGCTCGCCATCTTTTACCTCTCCATCAAGTCGTTCGGGCTCCTGCCGGTGGCGTTCATTCCCAGCGACGATTCGGGCCGCGCACTCCTTGCCATCGAACTGCCGCCAGGCACGCCGCTGGACGATACCCGGCGTCGGACGACGGAGATTACCCAACGCGTCATGACGCGCGCGGACGTGAAAAGCGTGTTCGTCAACGGCGGCAACCTGCTCGGCACGGGCGCTGAGGTGCGCAAGGCGACGCTGATCATCAATCTCGTCGAAAAGGAGCGCCGCAAGCTCGACCAGACGCAGATTTCCGAAGCCATCGGGCGCGATCTCGCGCTGCTGCCGGACATGCGCTACTGGTTCCTGCGCGACAACGGCCAGCGCGGTTTTGCGCTGGTGGTTGCCGGCCGCGACGGCGCAGCCGTGAGCCGTGTTGCAGCCGAGTTGACCAGCCAGTCGCGGCGCATGACAGGCGATAAAGGCCAGCCGCTGCTGACCAACGTCGTCTCCACCGCAGAACTCGACCGGCCCGAATTGCGTGTGCGGCCCAAGACCGATCTCGCCGCCGATCTCGGCGTTACAACGGATGTGATCTCGGAGGCGGTGCGGATCGCCACCATCGGCGACATCGACGCCAATCTCGCCAAGCTCAACATCGACGACCGGCAGATCCCCATCCGCGTCCAACTCGATACGCGGGCACGCTCGAGCCGCGAAATGTTGGAATTGCTGAAGGTGGCGACAGCGTCGGGCGCGGCCGTGCCGCTGTCGCAGGTGGCCGACTTCGAACTGAGCCAGGGGCCAACGGCGATCGACCGCTACGACCGCCAGCGGCGGGTGCTGATCGGCGGCGATCTCGCCGGCAGCACGCCGCTCGGCGATGCGCTGGCCGGCGTCATGAAGCAGCCCGCGGCGCAGAAGGATAAGATCCCCGATGGCGTCGAACTCAAACAGTTCGGCGACGTCGAGGTCATGAAAGAGGTGTTCGAGAGCTTCGCCAAAGCGATGACGCTCGGCATCATGCTGGTCTACGCCGTGCTGGTCGTGCTGTTTGGCTCGTTCCTCCAGCCGGTGACGATCCTGTTCTCGCTGCCGCTGTCGATCGGTGGCGCCATCTTCGCGCTTTTCATCACCGGGCAAGCCGTCTCGCTGCCGGTGGTGATCGGCATCCTGATGCTGATGGGCATCGTCACCAAGAACGCGATCATGCTCGTTGATTTCGCCATCGAGCAACGGGCGCGTGGCATGACGCGGGCGGACGCCATCGTCGACGCCGGTCGCAAGCGGGCGCGCCCCATCGTGATGACCACCATCGCCATGGTCGGCGGCATGCTGCCGGCCGCGCTGAACTCAGGCACGGGGGGCGAATTCCGCGTGCCGATGGCCATCGCAGTGATCGGCGGACTGATCTCGTCGACGGTCTTGTCGCTGGTGTTCGTGCCGGCGGTCTACGCGGTGATGGACGACCTGGCGATGCTGATCTGGCGGGTATTCGGGCGCTTCGTCGGCGCCGTCGACGAACCGGGAGCGGCGGCTGCGGTGCCGACGGTGGCACCCGTCACCAAGCTCGAAAGGCCCGATCGTCCGATGGCGGCGGAGTAAATGTTATCGCCGGACGACGCAATTCGGTCCGGCGGGGTGCGGTTGTCGGGTGCACGGATTTCTTATAGTGTCTCGCAATTGCGAACGATCTTTGGGCACAGGCTTGAGGCGTTTCGCGCACCCCCGGAGCCTGCCATGTTTGACGCAAAAAAACTGCTTGAAATGCTCATGAAGGGCGCCGAACCCGCGCCGCAGGCGCAGTCGGGTGGCGGCGGCCTCGGCGGTCTTGGTGGCCTCGGCGATCTGCTCGGCAAGGCGCTCGGCGGTGCCCAAGGCGGTGCACAAGCCGGCGGCCAGCAGGGTGGCGGCGGGCTGGCGGACATTCTTGCCAAGCTCGGCGGCCAGCAGGCGCCCCAGGCGTCCCCGCAGGGATCAGCGGCCGCGCCCCGCGGCGCCGACGAGGCGGCATCCGGCGGTGGCACGCTCGGCGATCTGCTCGGCAAGGTGCTGGGCCAGGGCCAGGCCGCGCCTGCAGCACCGCAGCCGCACGCGACCCGGCAGGCCGAAGCCGAGGCGCCCGCGGCCGGCGGGGGTGGCCTTGAAGACATGCTGCGCAAATTGCAGGAGCAGATCGGTGGCGGTGCAGGCGGCGGTGCTGGCGGCGCAGCCGGTGGTGGCATCGGCGACATCCTCGGGCAGATCTTCGGCCAGGCGAAGGCCGGCGTGTCGGAAGGCGCGCGCCGCATTGATGACGCGACCGGCGCCTCGGGTCATGTGCGCTCGGCCACCGAAGCGGCAACCGGACAATCACCGGACGACATCGTCAACCAGATCAAGGACTGGGTCGCCAAGAACCAGATGGGCGCAGGCGCGGCCGCCGGTGGTCTCGGTGCGGTTGTGCTCGGCACCAAGGCGGGCCGTGCGCTCGCCGGTAAGGCCGTCAAGCTCGGTAGCCTCGCATTGATCGGCGGCCTCGCCTACAAGGCCTTGCAGAACTATCAGGCCGGCCGCCCGCTCATCTCGGGCGAGGATGCATCGCTCGCGGAAGCGCCGCGCGGCTCGGGCTATGAAACCGCCGCTGTCACGCATGACAGCGCGCTGCTCTACATCCGCGCCATGATCTCGGCCGCCGCAGCCGACGGCCGCATCGACGCGGGCGAACAGCAGAAGATCTTTGGCAGCCTGAAGCAGGCGGGCATGGAAGCCGGCGCGGAAGCATTCGTGCGCAACGAACTGCAGAACCCGGCGAGCATCGAGGACCTCGTCGCCGGTGTGAAGACGGAGCAGGAAGCGGTGCAGCTCTATACCGCCGCCCGCGTCGCCATCGATCCGCAGGAGGCAGAGAACCAGGCATTCCTCGGCAATCTCGCGACCGCCCTCGGCATGGACGCGCAATTGGCCGGCCACATCGACGCCGCCGCCCGCTCGGCTGCGTGATCCGGCAGCGTCGCATCGTGGCGCGACGACCGCAATGATTGGGGCCGGGCTGAGGAAGTCCGGCCCTTTTTCGCAAGTCCATTGGAGGCCGTGAGCGTGACAATGCGGATCGATGCCTCCCGTCCCCTCATGGTCTTCGGCGGGCCGTACTCGAATGTGCGCGCGCTGGCTGCTATGCGGGCCGAAGCCGAGCGCCGCGGTATCGCAGCCGCCAACACCATCTGCACCGGCGACGTGGTCGCCTACTGCGCCGAGCCTGAGGAGACGGTCGACGCCATCCGCGACTGGGGCTGTCTTGTCGTCTCGGGCAATTGCGAGACGCAGCTGGCCGGTGATGCGGCCGACTGCGGCTGTGGTTTCGAAGACGGCACGGCGTGCAATGTGCTGGCCAAGGACTGGTATTCGTACGCGCGCACGCGTGTCTCGGCGCCAAGCCGTGCGTGGATGGCCTCGCTGCCGCCGAACGTCGATTTCGACTGCGCAGGTTTGCGGGTGCATGTGCTGCACGGCGGCGCGCGCGCCAACAACCGCTTTGTGTTCGCGTCCGATACGGCCGCGATCGATGAGGAACTCGACCTTGCGCGGGCGGATGTCGTGGTTGCGGGACATGCCGGTTTGCCGTTCATCGCGCAACGACCCGGCGGGGTGTGGTTCAATCCCGGCGTCATCGGCATGCCCGCCAACGATGGCACGGTGGATGTCTGGTACGGGCAGATCGAGCGCGCCGGCCGCGGCGTCAGGCTCTCCACCCATCGGCTCGTCTATGATCATCATGGCGCCGCGTCTGCCATGCGTCGCGCCGCCTACGCGGACCCATACGCGGACGCATTGGAGAGCGGGCTTTGGCCGAGCCTCGACGTGCTGCCGCCCGCCGAGCGTGCCGCAACGGCGAAGCGTCTGGCGCCGCTGGCGCTGAGCCTTTGAACGGCGCCCCTACTGCGCCGGGCCACCGCCGAGCAGTTGGCCGAGCATCGTCTGATTGACGCTGACGCCGGCGCGGGTCTGCAAGCCGGAGACGAACGCATTGAGCGTGTCGGCCTGCATCGTGCGCGTCAGTTCAGCCTTGATCTTCTCGGCCTGCTCCTTGGTGAGCGCGGGCGCGGCCGTCACGTCGGCGACGCGCAGGATCGTGCGTGATTTGCCGTCGGCGGTCAGCGCCGATGACACGCCGCCCTTGGGCAGTGCAAAGCCTTGCTGCACGCCGCTTTGTGTAAGCCCTGGCGGTGACGTGGTGCGGTTGATGGCGTTGGTCTTTTCCAGCTTGCCGCCAGCCTCGATGGCCAGCGCCGCCATTGCTTCGCGCTCGCGAAGCTTAACAAGGAAAGCCGCTACCGCGTTGTATGGCATAGCTTTGTGGTGGCCACGCGAGAGGTGTGTGCGACCGGGCAGGATTTGGGCGACGTGACCCCGCCACCGGGCGGGGTTTTCGCCTTGGCGATAGCCGCGCGCCTTGGCGGCATCGAGGATCGCTTCGATCCGTCCCCGTAAACGTGCGGCTGTTTCGGGCCTGAACGAGCGCGGC
>JANYHP010000122.1 GCA_025359005.1 Hyphomicrobiaceae bacterium
TGTTTGTCCTGTTCGAGACGTGGCTGGTGCCGATCGAAGGCTGGTTCGTCGATCGCTACGGCCCGCGCATCGTCATCTTCGTCGGCGGCGCCTTGTGCGGGCTCGGCTGGTGGATGACCTCGCGCGCGACCACGCTCGGCGGCCTCGACGGCTATTATGCCTCGATGATCATCTGCGGCATCGGGGCGGGCGCCGTCTATGGCACGTGCATCGGCAACGCACTGAAGTGGTTTCCCGACAAGCGCGGGCTCGCCTCCGGGATCACGGCGGCTGGCTTCGGCGCAGGGTCGGCGCTGACCGTCAGCCCTATCCAGAACATGATCAAGTCGAGCGGGTTCCAGGACACGTTCTTCTATTTCGGCATAGGCCAGGGCATCATTATCTGCCTGCTGGCGTTTGTCATCTTCGCGCCGCGGCCGGGCCAGGTGCCGGAGGCTTCGGGCACGTCGAATGTCATCCAATCCCGCCGTCAGTATGCACCCTCGGAGGTCATTGGCCCCATGGGAGCGTGGGGCTATGCGGCGCTCATTATCGTGCTGCTCGGCGGCGTGCTCTGGTGGAATGCGGCGGCCCTGGGCTTCTCGACGTTCTATCTGCCACTGGTGCTGGCGCTGCTGATCTTTCTCGTCGGCGGCTCGATCGTGGTGGCGGCGGGCGAGCCCGTCTTCATCCTGATGTATTTCATGTTCGTCATCGTCGGGGCCGGCGGGCTGATGGTGACAGCCAACCTCAAGCCGATCGCGGCGACCTTGAAGATCGCCGACGTGCCGATCAGCCTGATGGGATTGACGATGACGGCGATCACCTGGGCCGCCACCATCGATCGCGTGCTCAACGGCCTGACGCGACCCTTCTTCGGTTGGATCTCCGACAACATCGGCCGCGAGAATACCATGTTCGTGGCCTTCGCACTCGAAGGCGTCGGCATTTACCTGCTCTACCTCTGGGGCAGCGATCCGTTGTGGTTCGTGCTGCTATCGGGCTTTGTGTTCTTTGCGTGGGGCGAGATCTACTCGCTGTTTCCGTCTACCTGTACCGACACGTTCGGGTCCAAGTTCGCGGCCACCAACGCCGGGCTTCTTTATACGGCGAAGGGCACAGCGGCCCTGCTGACGCCCTTCACCAACCGCGTGCAGGAAGCCACGGGCTCGTGGGACACGGTGTTCCTCGTTGCCGCCGCGGCCAATATCCTGGCGGCTGTGCTGGCACTTGGCGTGTTGAAGCCCTGGCGCGCGAGCGTGGTGGCGCGATCGTCCGGTGTCCCGGTGGTCGCCACACAACTGAAAGCAGCTTGAAAGCGCATGATGGCCAAGCCTCCGCACGATCGATCGACGTCAAGCAGTGTACCGCCCACCCGCGTGCATCCAGGGGCCGGCCGCCGCCGCTCGCCGCTGTTCCCGAAGGGACGCGTTCTGGCCGATGCCGAGATTGCGGGCGTGCGCGCGTTGATCGGTGACGGCCCCTACGAGCGGCCGCTCCTGATCGAGTATCTGCACAAAATCCAGGACGCCGAGTGCTGTCTGCCCGCGGGCCATCTGCATGGGCTCGCCGAGCTGATGCGTCTTCCCATGGCGGAGGTCTTCGAGGTCGCTACGTTCTACGCGCACTTCGACGTGATCGCCGATGATGCGCCGCGCCCGCCCAAAATCACGATCCGTGTCTGCGACAGCCTGTCGTGCATGCTGGCCGGATCGGAAGCGCTGCATTTGGCGCTGCAGCGGGAAGCCATCGCCGACGTTCGGGTCGTGCGCGCGCCCTGCATCGGCAGTTGCGATACCGCGCCCGCCGTCGAGGTCGGGCACGCCCACGTCGATCACGCGACGGTCGAAAAAATAGCGGCGCTCGTCGCCCACGGCCACACGCACGCAGCGATGCCGGACTATCGAGATTTTGCGACATACGAACGCTCCGGCGGTTATCAGGTTCTGCGCGACTGCCTCAGTGGTGCGCGTGCCGTCGACGCGGTGATCGCGGCGCTGTCGGATGGCGGATTGCGCGGGCTCGGTGGCGCGGGCTTTCCGACGGGCCGCAAATGGAGCCTTGTGCGCGCCGAAAAGGGTCCGCGCGTCATGGCGGTCAATGGCGACGAGGGCGAGCCGGGCACCTTCAAGGACCGGCACTATCTCGAAACAAATCCGCACGCGTTCTTGGAAGGCATGCTGATCGCGGCATGGGCCGTCGAGGCGACCGACGTCTACATATACATGCGCGACGAATATCCGGCGGTGCATGCCATCCTGCATGCGGAGCTGGCAAAAATCAAAGCTGCGGGACTGTCCAAGCATACGACGGTTCACGTGCGGCGCGGTGCCGGCGCCTACATCTGCGGCGAAGAAAGCGCCATGATCGAGAGCATCGAG
>JANYHP010000142.1 GCA_025359005.1 Hyphomicrobiaceae bacterium
TCTCCGAGGCATCTGTATGGACCAGATGCCCTTGTGCCCCGAGCTGTCCCGACTTCATACGGTTGGCACCCAAGGCAGGTCTTGTATGCGTCAGATAGTGGCATAAAATAAGGGTTTCTGGAACTAGGTAGGTACCTAGGGGGGGGCATAACCCTGCGGCCCGTAGGGCGGGATAGCACAGCGTATCCCGCCGCCCCGAGCGCCGGCGCGTGCCGTGACACATAGTCGAGGGCTTTGCCCTCGAGCTCCCACCAAAGGCCTGAGGCCTTTGGAAACCCCTCTGGGGCGGGCGGGGCACAAAAGCGCGGGTCGAGGGCCGGCACGTGCGCAAGCACGCAAAACAACTATGTGCCCTCGTCGGGGATCGCAAGGGGCGACGCCCCTTGCATCGCGCGCGCGCGCGGATGGTTGCCGCTCACGCCTTCTTCACGAACTCGCTCTTGAGTTTCATGGCGCCGATGCCGTCGATCTTGCAGTCGATGTCGTGGTCCTCGTCGACGAGGCGGATGCCGCGCACTTTGGTGCCGGCCTTGACCACTGTGGATGAGCCCTTGAGCTTCAAATCCTTGATGACCGTGACGGTGTCACCGTCGGCGAGGACATTGCCGTTGGCATCCGTGTACACACGCGGACCATCCTCATCGACCGCCGCGCCCCCTGCCGCCGACCACTCGTGCGCGCACTCCGGACAGATCAGCAACGGGCCGTCCTCATACGTGTGCTCGCAGTTGCACTTGGGGCAGTGGGGGAGGGAGGGCATGCCTATTGGTCCTTCAGAACAGCGCGGAAATCTGAGACGAAACGGTCAAACGATGGGTCGAATTGAGAAACTCTGCCAATATTAATTTCATCGATGATATCCGCAGCATATTCAATACCACCGAGACTTGGATCAATTCCTGCCGCACGAATTGCTCGCCGCAATTGCTGCTTGTATCGGTCGCGTTCGCATTTCAAATCAGGCGCGTCGCAACCACGACCGAAAACTCGTTTAAATGCTGCGCTGTCGAGTAAAAGCCAACGCTCCACGTGGGGATCCGGGATTGCGAGTACCATTCTGCAGCCGGGTTCTATTGCAGAAAATTCCTTGCGGCGCTCAACTAAGCCAACGCAGTTTGCATCAGTTGCAACAATAATGCAGTCAGGCAGAGCGCTTGACATCAATTGAAGATCTCTCAAGTATTGCTTGAATTCTGCCGCAACCCGCGGGCGCCCACCTCGGGCAGAACCCGTTCGCATCGCAAAATCAATTCCAGCTTCCTTAGCGATTCGAGAGATGAGTGCAGTAATGACAACTTGATGAGCTGAATCTTCAACGAACATAGTGATACTAAGCATCGAAATCACCACGCAAGAGGCGATGTCCGGCTGTTGTTTTCTCCGGTTCGCCAGCATCTGTTAGTCCATCGTCGATTTGTCCTTTTCTTGCCAGTGCACCCCATGAGATCAATGGATCAATTCTGGTCGCTCTCTCAAGACGGCGAACGGCATACAATGATTGTTCAGGAAGTAGGTCCGCAAGAACTGAGGAATGAGTTGTCACCAGGTACTGGCCCTCACGATCGGCCGTCCTGGCCTTTAGCAACTCGGCAATTAGTTGGACGCGACGAGGATGAATGCCGTTCTCGGGCTCTTCGAAGCAAATAAGACCTGGCTTTTCTTTGGCGCCACTCAGCGCTAAAAGCCCGAGGATGCGCAACGTCCCCTCAGACAGGACACGCGCGGGAACCTTTACACCGTCCTCAATAAGCCGCAACTCGACTTCGCCGATGCTGCTCACGCCTACATCAATGCCGGTGAAACGCGGCATCAGCACCCGCAGTGTTTTTTCTACATTGGAGAATTGCGATGGCTCCAGCGCCTTAAGCGTGTTCAGGAATGCCGCTAAATCCTCTCCCATCAAACCAATGTGCCGGACTTCTTTCACTGGCGTAGTTGCGCGCATCCTTTCGCGAGGCTCGAAATAGAAAAATAGCCAACTTTCGAATTCACGCCGCGCCGCTGTCAAATGCGGATAATGCGGTGGGTAGTGGGGTAACGATAAAACAGTGTGGTCAAGATTAGGCTCAAAATATTTTGGGTGTGCCTGACCTTCAAGCCTAAGGTGCAAGCGATTTCCCTGCTTTTCAAGGTAAGGGCTTCGGCTCTTCGGCTGGCCGTCAACTTTAAGCGCTGCAAGGTATTCATCACATACCCGCAGGATGCCTTTTTCCGGAAACATTTCAATTTCGATACGGTACCGCAGGTTCCTCTCGCGAACGAATGCAGAATGCTTTGATGCGCCGGCAACATAGGTAGGGTCGTTTGACGGCCGGCGCAAATCCTGTATTCGCCGGTTGACCTGATCCACCAAGTCGTCCGACAGTTCTATGTCCGCCTCCATCGAGAACCGAAGGACGTCTTTGTCCAGAAGCCCCTGGATGCCATCCTCGCCAATCTGGAAGGATTCGAGTGGCTTGCCCCTATAAGGGGGATCGAACGCATCTTGAATGCGCCGGCTTGTCGTCAATTTGGAAAGTAACTGGAGCGCATCGAAAAAATTGCTCTTTCCCGAAGCGTTTGGGCCAAACAACACCGTAAGCGGCTCAAGTCTGACGTCAACGTCGGCAAGAGATTTGTAGCCTCTAATTCTTATCCGCTTAAGCACGCTATCTCCGATTTTAGCCACAAGGCCATACGTCTAAATACGCGTTTCACCGATCAATTTCCCCGAACACGATATCCAGCGAGCCGAGGATCGCGCTCACATCTGCCAGCATATGCCCGCGGTTCATGAAATCCATGGCTTGCAGATGCGGGAATCCGGGCGCGCGGATTTTGCAGCGGTAGGGCTTATTCGAGCCATCGGCCACCAGATAGACGCCGAACTCACCCTTTGGCGCTTCCACGCAGGCATAGACCTCGCCCTCCGGCACATGGAAGCCCTCGGTGTAGAGCTTGAAGTGATGGATCAGCGCTTCCATGGAGCGCTTCATCTCGCCCCGCTTGGGCGGCACCACTTTCTTGTCCGCCGCTGAAATCGGCCCTTGCCCGTCGGGCGCCATCAGCTTCTCGCAGCATTGCGCCATGATGCGCGCCGACTGCCGCATCTCCTCGACGCGCAGGTGATAGCGGTCATAGCAGTCGCCATTCTTGCCGATCGGGATGTCGAAATCCATCTCCGCGTAGCATTCGTAAGGCTGCGACTTGCGCAGATCCCACGTCGCGCCGGACCCGCGGATCAGCACGCCGGTAAAGCCGTGCTTGATGCAGTCTTCCAACGATATGACGCCGATGTCGGCGTTGCGCTGCTTGAAGATGCGGTTCTCGCTGAGCAGGCTCTCGATATCGTCGACCACCTTGAGGAACGGCTTAACCCAGGCGGCAATATCGTGGATCAATTGCTCCGGCAGATCCTGATGCACACCGCCGATGCGAAAATATTTCGCGTGCATGCGCGAGCCCGACGCCCGCTCGTAGAAGATCATCAGCTTCTCGCGCTCTTCGAAGCCCCACAGCGGCGGCGTCAGCGCGCCCACGTCCAGGGCCTGCGTGGTGACGTTCAAAAGATGCGAGAGAATGCGGCCGATCTCGGAATAGAGCACGCGGATCAATTGTCCGCGCCGTGGCACTTCGAGGCCCAGCAGCTTTTCGGCGGCGAGGCAGAAGGCGTGCTCCTGGTTCATCGGCGCGACATAGTCGAGCCGATCGAAGTAACCGATCGCCTGCAGATAGGTCTTATGCTCGATCAGCTTCTCGGTGCCACGATGCAGCAGGCCGATATGCGGGTCGACGCGCTCGACCACTTCGCCGTCCAGTTCCAGCACCAGCCGCAGCACCCCGTGCGCCGCCGGATGCTGGGGGCCGAAGTTGATGGTGAAATTACGGATTTCGGTTTCGGCCACGGGACAATCCTGACTGCACGGAGTGTGTCTCGCTCGATAGCCCTGCGCCGCCCGAATGACAAGCCTGGGTGGTGCCGCAGCCGGAGCATTGGCCGGTTCGGTGGGTCCCGGATCGACAGCCGCAGCAAATGCGACAAGCAGAGGTTCTGGAGCGCGTGTCCGAGCCGCCTCGTCTGCAGCGTGCTGCAGACCGGGAACCGGCAAGGGAACGGGCAAAGGAACCGGCAAGGCGCTTGGCGGTTGAACACGACCCGCGTATGCCCGATGGTGAACGCTCGTTACCCCACCCCGGAAGCCTCGCCCCATGGAAGTCTCGTTTGCCAAGGAAATCGCCAGCCTGAAGCTCGGCGATGGCCAGGTCTTCCACGGCGAGGGCATCCTGGCGGTCACCAAGGCCTTATTGCAATCCGGCGTCGGCTATGTCGGCGGCTACCAGGGCGCACCCGTCAGCCATCTGCTCGATGTGCTGTTGCAGGCGGAAGACGTGCTCTCAGGCCTTGGCATCCACCTCCAGACGTGCACCAACGAGGCCGCCGCCGCCGCCCTGCTGGCCGCCTCCATCAACTATCCGGTCCGAGGCG
>JANYHP010000182.1 GCA_025359005.1 Hyphomicrobiaceae bacterium
GGCATTCCGGCAAGCACTTGTGCACTTGGGCGCGGCGCCGGCGCGCGCGCGGGGGGCGCCGGCCGCACCGCCATTGCCCTATATGTTCGACGCCGCAGGCGCAGACGCTTCGTGGAACACGCGCTCGGCCGCACTCACCACCACCTGTGCCCTGAGGCCGGCCATAATGGCGTTGAGATGGGTGGTGTCGTAGACCTCAAGATCGATCAGCATCTCAGTGAAATCCGCCGCGCGCCGCACCATGCGCAAGCTGTCGATATTGCCCTTGGCCTCGCCGATGACCGTTGCAACCTTGGCCAGCGAGCCCGGCGCATTCAGCACCGTGACGCTGAGCCGGGCCGGAAAACGCTCGGGCTTGGCCGGATCGATATCCCAGGTCACATCGATCCATCGGGCTGTCTCAAAGTCCTGCAGGCGCGGCGAGTGGATCTGGAAGATGCGGACGCCACCGCTGCCGTCGAGCACGCCGACAAGGCGGTCGCCAGGGATGGCACCACCCTCCTCGACGATGACGGGAATGTCGTTCCGCAAACCGCGGATGGGGATGCCGAGCGGTGCGGAGGCGGCGCCATTCGTGGCCGTTACTGCCGCCTCAGCGCGGGCCGCGGCCGAGCCGGGGAACCGGAATTTGAAGCCGAACCCCTTGGCGAGGCCGAACCAGCCTTCATCGGAGGGTGAAACGGTGTAACGCGGCTTTGGCGTGCTAGCTGGGGTGTCGCTGGTGGTCGCCGGGAACATTGCCTTGACCACGTCAAACGCCGGCAGCGTCCCAAGCCCGACGGCGACGGCGACCTCGTCGACGCTTTTGTGGCCGAGGGTGCCAAGGACGCGGCGCAGATGCTCGTCGTCGAACGTGACAGTGGCCTGGGCCGCCGCCGCACTGATGAGCCGGCGGCCGAGTTCGATCGATTGACGCCGCTCGGTCTCGCGGTTGGCGCGCCGGATGGACGAACGCGCCCGACCGGTGACCGCGATCGCCTCCCAGGCAGCGGGCGGCGTTTCACCTTTTCTGGTCAGTATCTCGACGCCGTCGCCATTGCGGAGCTGTGTCGAGAGCGGCAGATGGCGGCCGTTGATGATAGCGCCGATACACTGATTGCCGACATCGGTATGGACGCCGTAGGCGAAGTCGATCGGTGTGGCGCCGCGCGGCAAGGTGATGATGCGGCCCTTGGGCGTGAAACAGAACACCTGATCGTGGAACAACTCGAGCTTGGTATGCTCGAGAAACTCCTCCGAGTTGCCGCCTTGCAGGAGCGTGCCGACCATATGCCGCAGCCAGCGATAGGGGTTTTCCTTCGGCGGCGCCGCGCCAGCCGGCCTCGGGCCGGCGTCCGGCACCGGCGCGGCAGTGTCCAATGTGCCTCCGGTCGCTTCCAGGCGATCTTTATAGAGCGCGTGTGCGGCGATGCCGAGTTCGGCGACCTCGTGCATCGCGCGGGTGCGGATCTGCAACTCGACGCGCTGATTGCGGGGCCCGATGATGGTGGTGTGGATGGACTGGTAGTTGTTCTGCTTGGGCGTTGAGATGTAGTCCTTGAAGCGCCCCGGCACCGTGGGCCAGGTCGAGTGCGCAACGCCGAGCGCGCGGTAGCAGGTGTCGGTCGTATCGACGATGACGCGAAAGCCGTAAATGTCGGACAGTTGCTCCAGGCTGATCTGTTTATTTTCCATCTTGCGCCAGACGGCGTAGGGCTTTTTCTCGCGGCCCGAAACGTCGGCCTTGATCCCGGCGTCGGATAGCCGCGCGCGCAGCACATTGCCAATCTCCTCGACGATGCCGGCGTTGTGGACGCGCAAGTCTGCGAGCTTGGCCTGCAGCGTTGCGTAAGGTTCCGGGTAGAGCCATTTGAACGACAGGTCTTCGAGTTCCTCGCGCACGCTCTGCATGCCCATGCGGCCGGCAAGCGGGGCATAGATTTCGAGAGTCTCCTCGGCGTTACGGTGTCGGCTCTGCTCGCTGTTGTGCTGCAAGGTGCGCATGTTGTGCAGGCGATCGGCGAGCTTGACGAGCAGCACCCGCACGTCGCTCGATATCGCGATCAGCAATTTGCGGAAGCTTTCCGCCTGCTGTGCTTTTCGCGACACCAGGTCGAGCCGCATGATCTTGGTTAGGCCCTCGACGAGACTGCCGATCTCAGTGCCGAAGGTGTGGTCGATCTCGGCCCTGGTGACGTTGGTGTCTTCGACGACGTCATGCAGCAGCGCGGTCGCAATCGTCGCGTCATCGAGCTTGAGCTCGGTCAGGATCGCCGCCACTTCCAGCGGATGGGAGAAATAGGGTTCGCCATTGTTGCGCTTGTCACCGGCGTGCGCCTTCATCGCGTAAACATAAGCCTTGTTGAGCAAGGCTTCGTCCGCGTCTGGGTTATAGGCCAGCACGCGCTCGGTGAGCTCGTACTGTCGCATCATGGGGTGCCTCGTGGTGTGACGTCTGCGTTGCGCTGCAAACGCATTGTGGCAATCGCTCCGCTGTTGCGCAACACGTCGTCCGCTGAACAATTCGATCAATGGCGATGTGGCGCCGGTCCGAAACGCAGAAATGGCGCAGCCGACAAAACGGATGCGCCATTTTGGCTGGTTTTCTGGGGCGGGGCGCGCCGATCCGCCGCGGCCACCACTGCCGCCGCTGCCATTGCCATTCGACGACGGCTCCGTTGGCGTCATGCTCTCCATGCCGCGCAACAGCTGCTCCTCGGTCATGACGTCGACGGCGCTGTCGGCGGACTGATCGTCGCGGCCAAGCATCGGTCGACGATCCTGAACCATACGGGGGGCCGCGCCCTCTTCAGGTTCATCCACCTCGACGTTCTTCTGGATTGAGTGGATCAACCCTTCCTTCAAATCGTCGGCAGGCACGGTCTTTTCAGCGATTTCCCGCAAGGCAACAACCGGGTTCTTGTCGTTGTCGGGGTCGACTGTCATGGCCGAGCCGGAGGTCAGGGCGCGGGCGCGATGGGCGGCGATGAGGACAAGTTCGAACCTGTTGGGAACTTTGTCGACGCAATCCTCGACGGTTACACGTGCCATGGGTCACCTTCACTGTTGTTGGGCGCTGATTGTATGCGCAGGTTGGGGCAGTGTGCGGGCACTGCAAAAGGAATGCACAGCTACGCATCCGGGTACGTGTCGACATGGAGCCGAGCAAACGAGCATGTGGCGGGGGCTTGCGGCCGTCATGACCCTCACTTGACGCAACGCACGTGTTGCACTTGACGCAACGCACGTGTTGGCTGCGTGGACCCCTTGAGAGCGCTGATATGCCTTGCCACGGCCTGACTAAAAGCAGCCACAGGCCTTGCAGGGCAATCACGCAGGATAGTTCATTTCGAGAACGGTGTGTGCCATGAGCGGAGGCTCAGCGCAAGAACTTGTGAAAATGTCGCTCTGCGTCAATGGCGGGAGGCGCCGCACGGCTCGTCGCTGCGCTTGCAGCAATGGCGACAGCAGCAGGCGGCGTGCCCCAACATTAAGCGTTGGATGCACCCAGTGGGGCGCAATGCTTGCAAGCGGTGCGAGAACAAAAGCGCGACGGTGCATTTCCGGATGCGGCAGGATCAACTGCCCGGTGCGCCTGCGACCTTTCTGGTGGCGATGCCATCGGTTAACGAGCCGCGCATCAAGCAGATCGATATCGAGTGGGCGCGGCCCCCAGTGTCTGCCCAACCGCCGACCAGCTGCGCGCTCGACCCGCTTGAAGAGGCGCAGCAGCGCTGCCGGTGGAAGTCTTGTCTCGAGGCCAGCCACAGCATTGATGTAAGCTGGCTGTCGGCCGCCCCCGACAGCTGTTGTCATAAAAAAATCTGATGCAACCTTGACTGGCACGCCGGCTGCACAGAGTGTGAGCAAGGCCTTGGTAATTGTATCGCAGCATGAGCCCCAGGTGCTCGGTTCATTGCTGCCAAGCGCAATCCAGACGAGACGTGCAGTGCAAAGCCTTGCATCACTCATGAAAACGCCCTTTACTGCGTGTGCGTCGCAAGATTTGCGTTGCGTGTTGCAGACTTCTCGGTCAAGTTTTATTTTAATTGGGTACGCATGAGCCTTGTCCGACATCGCCTTAGCGTAAGTGGGGGCATTCCTATCGCTGGAGGCTCCTACGAGGATGGAAGTTCTCGAAATCAACCAGAAATGGCAAAACTGTGCCCATTTCGGGAGCTAGACGCAAGACTGTTTTCACGTCTTGGCCGCTTGGAACTAAAGGTGGCCTGTGTCAAAGGCAGGCTCCGCAACGCTGAGAAACCAGAACGGACAAAAGTTCGCACTTCGGTTGCCTCGCAATTTGCCCGGTTGCTCGTCTGTCAGGTTTAAGAGGATTGTTTAAAATGAGCAAATTAAGCGACAATATGCATTTTTATCCGACCGAGAGAATTGCTATTTTCGTCGATGGGGCCAATCTTTATGCGACTGCCAAGGCACTCGGCTTCGATGTCGACTACAAGAAGCTGCTAAATTTGTTCCGCCAGAAGGGCCATCTCGTCCGGGCGTTGTACTACACCGCGCTTGCCGAGGATCAGGAATACTCATCGATCCGACCGCTGGTCGATTGGCTGGACTACAACGGCTTCACCATGGTGACGAAGCCAACCAAGGAATTCACCGACAGCCTCGGTCGCCGGAAGATCAAAGGCAACATGGATATCGAATTGACGGTTGATGCCATGCGAATGGCTGATGTTGTCGATCACGTCGTGTTGTTCACAGGCGACGGAGACTTCCGGGCTCTGGTTGCGGCGTTGCAGCTCAAGGGCAAGCGCGTCAGTGTTATCTCGACGCTTCAAACCCAGCCAGCGATGGTCGCCGATGAACT
>JANYHP010000200.1 GCA_025359005.1 Hyphomicrobiaceae bacterium
GTCGATGCCTTGACGATCACGTACGTCAACAAACTCGCAGGCAAGCAAGTTTCGGCTGGCAGCCGCGTTCTGTCGCAAGACGGAAAAACCCTGACGTTCGTGCAAAAAGGCGTCAACGCTGCCGGTAATCCGTTCGAATCCACCATGGTCTACGATCGGCACTGAGCGGACCAAGCCGAAGGGTCCGGCCGCGGAATGATTGCGGCCTCGCGTTTGGCACCGGCAGCGGCTGTGGCCGGCGCATTAGGCGAAGGCTTTTGCGCCCTCCGACGCCCTCGCCTTCACCCCGCGACGGGTTCGGCCCAGAGGTCGTATTCGTCGGCGCCGATGATCTTGGCGCGGACCTTGTCGCCGGGCTTCAGGGTGGTGGCGTCGAGGAAGACGCTGCCGTCGATCTCGGGGGCGTCCCACTGGGTGCGGCCGATGGCGCCGTCGTCGTCGACTTCGTCGATGAGCACGTCGAGCGTGCGGCCGATGCGGGCGGCCATGATCTCGGTGGAGACCGTCTGTTGGGCGGCCATGAAGCGATGCCAGCGCTCTTCTTTCAACTCTTCCGGCACCGCGCCGTCGATTGCGTTGGCAACGGCGCCTTGCACCGCTTCGTACTTGAAGCAGCCGGCGCGCGCGATGCGGGCCTCGCCGATGAAGTCGAGCAGTTGCTGGAAATCGTCCTCGGTCTCGCCGGGGAAGCCGACGATGAGGGTGGAGCGGAGCGCGAGATCAGGGCAGACGGTGCGCCACTGGGCGATGCGCTTCAGCACTTTGTCGTTCGACGCCGGGCGCTTCATGGCGCGCAGCACGCGGGGCGAGGCATGCTGGAAGGGGATGTCGAGATAGGGCAGCACGAGCCCCTCGGCCATCAGCGAGATGACGTCATCGACGTGGGGGTATGGATAGACGTAGTGCAGCCGCACCCAGGCGCCGAGCGATCCGAGTTCACGGCTGAGATCATAGAACTTGGCGCGGATATCACGGCCTTTCCACGCGCTCGCGGCATATTTGAGATCGACACCGTAGGCGCTGGTGTCCTGGCTGATGACCAGCAGTTCCTTGACGCCGGCGCGCACCAAACGCTCGGCCTCGGCGATCACCTGGTTCGCCGGCCGGCTGACGAGATCGCCGCGGATGGACGGAATGATGCAGAACGAGCAGCGGTTGTTGCAGCCCTCGGAGATCTTGAGATACGCGTAGTGTCGCGGCGTGAGACGCAGCCCCGCCTCGGGCACGAGATCGACGTAGGGATCGTGCAGCGGTGGCACGGCGTCGTGCACGGCTGCGACGACAGCTTCGTATTGGTGCGGTCCGGTGACGGCGAGGACGCGCGGGTGAGCTTGGAGGATGCGGCCCTTCTCGACGCCGAGACAGCCGGTGACGATGACGCGGCCGTTCTTGACGATGGCCTCGCCGATCGCGTCGAGGCTCTCGGCCTTGGCGCTGTCGAGGAAGCCGCAGGTGTTGACGATGACGACGTCGGCGCCGGCGTAGTCGGCGGACAGTTCGTAGCCCTCCGAGCGCAGTTGCGTGACGATGCGCTCGCTATCGACCAGCGCCTTGGGGCAGCCGAGCGAGACGAGGCCGATGCGCGGGGCTGCGCCTTTGGCGGGCGCTTTGGCGGCAGCACGGCGTTGTTTGGGCGCGGGCGCGCGCGCGGCTTTCACAGGTGTTTTAGACATGGCCGGCTTCTAGCGGTCGTGGGCAAGGGACGCAATCGCTGCGCAGGCGGGCAATCGTCAGAAATGAGCGGGTCGAGGGCGGCGAGCCCTCGTCGGAGAGCGCGAGAGGCGACGCCTTTCGCAGTTCGCCCGATCGTGCGAATGGCGGCTGGCGCCGGTAGCGGAATGAGCAAAGGCGGCGCAACCGATCAGTCGCCCGGCCAGCGGTACTTGGGTTTTGGGCCGGTGCCCATGCCGAGACCGACGCCGAGACCGAACAGGCCGCCGTCGGCGCCTGGTGGCGCGGCGGCGGCACGTGGCTGGGGCACGGCACGCGCGGCCACCTGCTGGGTGCCGGGGACCTCACGCTTTTGCGATGCCGTGCGGCTGCGGGCGGGTTGCAGCACGGGCTCCGGTTTGGCCAACTTCAGTGTTGCATCAGCTGGACCTGCGGGGGCGCCGGGGACGGATGCGGCATCGGCGGTTTTGGAAGCGGGGCTGAGCGGCTGGCCGACGACGGGAGATTGCGGGCCCACCGCATAGGCGAGGTGGCGGGCCTTCTCGGCATCCGACCACGGCGGCGGGCGGCAGGCGCAGCCCTCGACCAGGGCCTTGCGATAGCGGAAGGCATTGGGCTGGCGACCATAGACGCGGCCGCTGAGATCGATGGCGTCCTCCATGTTGCCGCCGGGATTGCGATGGTAGAAGAGGCGCGCATCGTCGCCGCAGGTGGCGCGGCAGCGGACCTGGTCCTGCATGAAGTTCACGCGCGTGGTCGAAAAGCTCATGGGCACGAAATAGCCGTCACACATGCGGACACAGAGCGTGCGATAGGTGCCGCCGCCGCCTTCTGCGTCACCGTTGGTGCGCGAACTTCTGGCGTCGGACGGAAACACGCTACCACCACTTGAACCAGGGGACGTGCGCAGCGGTTTGGGCGCCGGCAGAGCAATGGGCGGCGGCTTGGGACTGCCGAACAGCAAGTCCAGAAAGCCTTGGGCGGCGGCCGGGGCGGGGGCGAGAAGAACACCGAAGAGTGCGGCAGCCGACAGCAATCGGAGAAGGGCCGCGACCGGCCGTGAGCGTCTCGAGTGGGGCGACATGGGACCGGGGAGCGGGAGCGGACGACGACGGCCCCGCGCTGGCACGCCGGACCCATGCCACGACTTATCCGCCCAAAAAGAAAAATATTGCTGAACGCCTGCCCCTAAACGGGAC
>JANYHP010000234.1 GCA_025359005.1 Hyphomicrobiaceae bacterium
GTTCCTTGACCGAGCGGGGTGTCAGAAGGGACGCGTCCCGCAAAAGGGTATAGTCCGTTTGAAACCCGCCAGCGGTGGGGGGCCCCAAAGCGATGCCAGCCACGCGCGCACCACTTGCCCCATCTGATGAGCAGAAAATGAATTGCCTTTGTTCGTCGACATCGCGCTGTGCGGTGTAGAACCCGGCAAGTTTCCTGTGTAAAGCGCCAACGGGATGAGTTCCTTGTGCTATTCAGGCGCAAAACTTCGGATAGCGTCATGCCCCTCGTCGATCATCACACGCATCTGGACTTCCCCGACTTTGCGCCGGAGATGGAGGCCGTCGTTGCGCGCGCGCAAGCGGCGGGCGTCGTCGCCATGACGACGATTTCAACACGCATCCACAAGTACGACGCCTATCGCGCAATCGCCGAGCGGTTCCCGGGCGTTTATTTCTCGGTCGGCACGCATCCCCACTACGCGCACGAAGAACTGGACGTCTCCGTCGCCGAGATCGTGGCGAAATCCAAGCACGCAAAGTGCATCGCCATCGGCGAGGCCGGGCTCGACTACTTTTATCAGAAAAGCCCGAAAGAAGCACAAGCACAGGGCTTCCGCACGCACATCGCCGCCGCACGCGAGACAGGATTGCCCCTCGAAATCCACACCCGGGATGCCGACGCCGACACCATCGCCATTCTGGACGATGAAATGAGCAAGGGCGCCTTTAAGGCGGTTCTGCATTGCTTCACCGGGGGGCAGACGCTCGCCGACCGCGCCGTCGAACTCGGCCTCTATGTCTCAGCCTCCGGTGTCATCACCTACAAGAAGAGCGAGGATCTGCGCGCCATCTTCGCCACCGTTCCCTTGGACCGCCTGCTGGTCGAAACGGATGCACCCTACCTTGGTCCCGGCCCGCATCGCGGCAAGCGCAACGAACCCGCCTTCGTGGTCCATACGGCGGCGGCGCTGGCGGCAATCAAGGGCGTCTCACCCGACGCGATCGGCCGCGCCACCACCGACAACTTCTACCGCCTTTTCTCCAAGGCGGCGCGGTAGGGGCGAGAGACTTCGTCCTTACAAGCATGACTGACCCAAGTCTGGACTGCGCGGAGTGTGGACTGCGCGAAAACAGCTCGTCATCCTCGGTTCGCGCACGTGCGCGATCCCGGGGACCCACCTGGCCCTGAGCGGCGCGGTCGAAGCGTGAGAGAAGACCTGCGTCGAGCCGGCGCGCCTCGATCACCCCGCGTCCATGGCGCCAGTTTCGCTGGTGGAGGGTTTGGGTGGGGTGGAGGAGGAGGGCGCTGCGGGATTCGCTGCGTCGAGCTTGGGGAGTGGGCGGATGCGCAGCGCGGTGATGCGGTTGCGCGTCTTGCGCAGCACTTCGAAGCGGAAGTCATAGAAAGTGAAGGCCTGCCCGGGCTCGGGAATGGTTTCGGCTTCGTGGATGACGAGGCCGGCGACGGTGGTCGCTTCCTCGTCGGGCAGCGACCAGTTCATATGCCGGTTGAGATCGCGCACCGGCACGGAGCCGTCGACGTTTACCGAGCCATCCACCTGCGGACGAATCGCGGCGTCGAGCGTATCGTGTTCGTCGCTGATCTGGCCGACGATCTCTTCGAGAATATCTTCGAGCGTGACGAGGCCCTGCACGGTGCCGTACTCGTCGACGACCAACGCCATCTGCGCCTTGCGCTTGAGAAACGCGTTGAGCTGCGCGCGCGCGCCCGTCGTGTCAGGCACGAACCAGGGTTCCTGCACAAGATCGGCAATCTTGAGCGCGTTGGGATTGAAGCCGTTGCTGGCGAGCGCGCTCAGCACAGCCTTGGTGTTGAGCACGCCGATGATGTTTTCCTGATGCTCGCGCCACAGCGGCACGCGCGTGAACTGGCTCTTGAGCACGTCGCCGATGACTTTCTCGGCCGGCGCGTCGATGTCCACGCTCTCCATCTTGGTGCGGTGGACCATCAGATCGCCGACCGCCAGATCGCCGAGATCGAGCACGCCGCCGAGCATGTTGGCGTCGCCCCGCTCCACCGCGCCTTCCTTGGTCTGCAGTTCGATGGTGCCGCGGATCTCCTCGCGCGCCGCCAGGATATTGGCCGCGTCGTCCCTGGTCGACGGCGTGAGCTTCAACAGCAAGCGGACAACGAATTGTAGCGTGGCGGTCAGCGGCGTCAGCAGCCAGATCACTGCGCGCATGGGCGGCGCCACCTTGAGCGCGATGCTGTCGGCCCACGCGAGCGCGTAGGTCTTGGGCAAAACGGCCGAGAACACGACAATCAGCACCGTGAGAATGCCGGTGGCATAGACGACGCCCACATCACCGACCAGCGCGATGCCGAGGCTGGCAGCCAAGGTCGCCGCCAGCGTATCAACCAGAGTATTGCCGAGCAGCACTGTACCGAGCACGCGTTCCGGCGTCGTCATCAGCGCGTTGACGGCTTGGGCGCGCACATTCCCCTCTTCGGCCAGCGCGTGCATGCGCGCCTTGGACGAGGCGGTCAGCGACGTCTCTGAAATATTGAAGAAGGCCGAGAGCAGCAGCAGCAGGACGATTGCCGCCAGGATCAGACCGATCTCGAATGTCATGGCTTGCTTTGCACCTCAGGTCGAATGGGAACGGAGCGCGGGCTCCTGAAGATCGCGGTCCAGAAACGATCGGAGTGTGTCGGGCGCCACGTCGCGGGTGACAAAGGCGTCGCCGATGGCGCGCGCGAGAATGAACGTCATGCGGCCGTCGCGCACTTTCTTGTCCTGCGCCATCAGGCCGAGCAGGGTTGCCACGTCGGGCTTGGCGGGGCCGGCGATGTCGGCGGCAACCGTCGGGAGCCCGACCGCGGCGAGATGGCGGGCCACCCGCGCGGCCGTGCCAGGCGCGCAGAGGCCCTGGGATTCGGAAAAACGAAACGCCTGCGCCATGCCGATGGCGACCGCCTCACCGTGCAGCAGGCGATCGGAAAAGCCCGCCCAGGCCTCGAAGGCATGGCCAAAGGTGTGGCCGAGATTGAGCAACATGCGGTCGCCCTGCTCGGTCTCGTCGCGGGCGACGATGGTCGCCTTGGCGGCGACGCTCGTCTCGACCGCTGCGGCCAGCGCGCGCGCATCGTTGCCAAACAGCGCCGGCCAGCCATGTTCCAGCCGTTCGAAGAAGGCGCGGTCGCCGAGCAGGCCGTATTTGACGACTTCGGCATAGCCGGCCCGCATCTGGCGCGGCGGCAGTGTCGACAGCACATCGATATCGGCGACCACCAGG
>JANYHP010000246.1 GCA_025359005.1 Hyphomicrobiaceae bacterium
CGTTCATCATGGACGCCAAGTCCGTGGTGACAAATCCCTCGCCCGAAGCGCCCTTGTTCGTGAAGGGCCGCAACGTCCTCTCCGGCATCGCCTGGTCGGGACGCGGAAAGGTGACACGCGTCGATGTAACTTTGGATGGCGGCAAGAATTGGCGCGAAGCGCGCATCGATGGACTGGTGCTCGATAAGTCGCTCACCCGTTTCTACGTCGACTTCGACTGGCAGGGGCAGGAACTGATGATCCAGTCGCGCGCCCATGACGAGACCGGCTACGTTCAGCCGACCAAGGATGAACTGCGCAAGGTGCGTGGCGTCAACACAATCTACCACAACAACGGCATTCAGACCTGGCTGGTGCGCTCGACCGGGGAGACCGAGAATGTCGAGATTTCGTAATATCTATGGCGCAGCGACCGCAGTGGCGCTGCTGTTGGTCGGCGCTAACGGCGCCCGCGCCGACAAGCTCGGCATCGGCCGCGAGGCAACCGCCGCGGAGATCCAGGCATGGGCCATCGCGGTGCGCCCCGACGGCCAGGGACTGCCACCTGGAAAAGGCACGGCCGCGCAGGGAGAAGATATCTTCCAAACGCAGTGCGCCACGTGCCATGGCGAATTCGGCGAAGGCAAGGATCGCTGGCCGGAGCTGGCGGGCGGGCAAGGCACGCTCGGTCACGATCGGCCCTTCAAGACCATTGGGTCCTATTGGCCCTATGCCACGACAGTGTTCGATTACGTGCACCGCGCCATGCCGTTCGGCAACGCGCAGTCGCTCACAAACGATCAGCTCTACGCCGTGACCGCCTATCTGCTTCAGCTCAATGACATCATCAAGGACTCGAATTTCGAACTGAACCAGCAAACGCTGCCGGCGATCAAGATGCCCAATGCCGGGCAGTTCTACGACGATGACCGCGAAGTCGCGGAGAAGTCATTCTGGAATCGCAAGCTGTGTATGAAGGACTGTAAGGTCGAGACGAAGGTGCTCAATCGCGCTTCGGTGCTCGACGTCACGCCCGATAAAAAAACCGGACCAAAAGTTGATTGAACCGTACTCGCTCGAGAGGAAGCCGGCATGGGACTTCGGTGCACGACAGTGGCATTGGCTCTGGGAGCGCTCAGGCTCGCAACACCGGCGTCCGCTGCCGATAAGGCTTACGGTCAGTATCTATCCAGTGAATGCGTGACGTGCCACCGCGATGACGGGCAGGATAATGGCATTCCCTCGATTGTCGGCTGGCCGGCCGATCAATTCCTGGCTGTTCTGATGTCCTACAAAGTGAAGGACCGGCCCAATCCGGTGATGCAAGCCATAACGGGGCGGCTGTCACTGCAGGACATGGAAGCCCTTGCCCTCTACTACAACAGCTTGCCGAAAAAAATTGCCGACGATTGACCAACGCCCTGAACATCGAAGTGAAATGCAACAAAAAATATAACGGAGGAAATGCCATGGGAATTAATCGACGCAGATTTGTCGGTGGCTCGGCCACGGCGCTCGGCGCGCTGTCGCTGGGAGCGCCTGCCGTACTTGGCCAGGCGAAGCCTAAGGTTGTCGTTGTCGGCGGCGGGGCCGGTGGCGCAACGGCTGCAAAATACATCGCAAAAGATTCGGCCGGTGCCATCGAGGTGATGCTTGTCGAGCCGTCGAAACAGTTCGTGACGTGCTTCCATTCCAATCTCGTCCTCGGTGGTTACAAGCCGATGGAAGCGATTACGCATGGGTATGAGCGGCTCGCCTCGGCCTACGCAATCAAGCTCAATCATCAGGCAGCCACGACGATCGATAGGGACAAGAAGCAGGTGCGCCTTGCCGATGGCTCGACTGCCACCTACGACCGGCTCGTCCTTTCGCCCGGCATCGACCTCAAATACGACAGCGTTCCCGGTTGGGGCGAGGCCCTGGAGGAGCTGATGCCGCACGCTTGGAAAGCCGGGAAACAAACCCAGATACTGAAGGCGCGGCTTGACGCGGTCGCCGACGGCGGTGTCATCGTCATGCTGGCGCCGCCCAATCCCTACCGCTGCCCTCCCGGCCCCTACGAGCGCGTCTCGATGATGGCCCACGTGCTGAAAGCGGCCGGCAAGACCAAGTGCAAGATCATCATCCTCGACCCCAAGGACAGTTTCTCCAAACAGGCATTATTTCAGGAGGCCTGGGACAAGCACTATCGTGGCATGGTCGAATGGATCAACGCGAAGATGTATGAAACGATCAAGTCCGTCGATCCACACCGGCCCATTCCAGTTGTTCGTCGATCTGGGCACCGGCACGGGTCGCATCCTGGAGCTGTTTGCCGGAACCTATGAACGTGGCCTCGGTCTCGACCTGAACCAGTCCATGCTGACCT
>JANYHP010000254.1 GCA_025359005.1 Hyphomicrobiaceae bacterium
GCCGCGCGGTTAAACACCAGAACGTAGGGCATCACGACGGCGTTGGTCAGGCCGTGGTGGGTGTCGTAGATCGCGCCGATCGGGTGCGACAGCGCGTGCATGGCGCCGAGCGCCTTCTGGAACGCCGTCGCGCCCATGGCAGCGGCCGACATCATGTGTGCGCGCGCCTCGAGATCCGTGCCCGTCTGATAGGCGCGAACCAGGTTGTCTTTGACAAGCCGCATGCCCTCCACGGCGATGCCGTCCGCCATCGGATGATAGAACGGCCCGCAATAGGCCTCCAGGCAATGGGCCAGTGCGTCCATGCCGGTGCCCGCCGTGATCAGCTTGGGCATGCCGACGGTCATTTCCGGATCGCACAACGTCACCTTCGGCATCATCAGCGGGTGGAAGATCACTTTCTTGGTGTGCGTCGTCTCGTCGGTGATGACCCCGGCGCGGCCGACTTCCGAGCCCGTGCCCGCCGTCGTCGGCACGGCGACGATGGGCAGGATGCCTTTGGGATCGGCACGGGTCCACCAGTCGCCGACGTCTTCGAAATCCCACATGGGCCGCGTCTGGCCGGCCATGAAGGCGATCACCTTGCCCGCATCCAGCGCCGAGCCGCCGCCCACCGCGACGACGCCGTCGTGGCCGCCCTCGCGCAGCGCCGTGAGGCCGGCGGCGACGGTGGCAGCAACCGGGTTGGGCCGCACGTCGGAGAACACTTTCGCCGGCCGCTTGGCGGCAGCCAGCACGTCGGCCACCGTCTTGAGGATCGGCAGCTTGGCGAGCCCGACATCGGTCACGATCAGTGGGCGTGCGATGCCGGCGGCGGCTGCCGCATCACCCAGTTCGGCAATGCGGCCCGCGCCGAAACGCACGGAGGTCGGATAGTTCCAATTGCCCGTCAGTTTCATGGCGTCTCACGCTTTCTTGAAATGGAAACTTTTCGGTCGCGTCAAAGCCTCGTAGCCGAAGCGGCCGAGGGATGCGCCGCGCCCGGTGTCCTTGACGCCGGTCCACGCAAGCGCCGGATCGAGGTAGTCGCAGCGGTTCATGAACACGGTGCCGGTTTCGAGGTCGGCGCCGAGCCGCTCTACCGCGTCGAGATCTTTGGTCCAGAGCGATGCCGTCAAGCCGTAGGGCGAGTCATTCATGAGGCGCAAGGCTTCGTCATCGTTCGCCACCCGCATAAGCCCCACGACGGGGCCGAAACTTTCCTCAACCATCACGCTCATGGTGTGATCGACATTCGTCAGCACCTGCGGATGCAGCCAGGGGGTGCCGTCGCGGCTGCGTGCAAAGGCCTTTGCGTCGATATGCGCCCGCGCGCCTTTAGCGATGGCCTCCGCCGTCTGGTGGCGCACCACATCGGCAAAGCGCTTAGCGGCCATAGGGCCGAGCGTCGTCTCAGGCGCCAGCGGATCATCGAGTGTGTACTGCCGCGCCAGATCGACGAAGCCGCCGACGAACGTGTCCCATACATCCGCATGCACATAGACCCGCTCGACACCGCAGCAGCTTTGACCGGAGTTGAAGAACGCGCCATCGACAAGGGATTCAACGGCCGCGCCCAGGTCGGCGTCGGCACGCACGTAGGCCGGGTCCTTGCCGCCGAGTTCGAGGCCGATGGTGGTGAACGTGCCCGCCGCCGCGCGCTCAATGCTGCGGCCACCGGCGACGGAGCCGGTGAAGCTCACGTGGTCGACGGCGCCTGAGGCGAGTAGTCGCGCGGTCGCCTCGTGGCTGAGAACGAGGGACTGGAACAGTCCGATGGGAACGCCCGCCTTGTCCATCGCCGCCTGGAAGCGATCGCCGGTCAGCAAGGTCTGGCTTGCAGCCTTGAGCAGTACCGCGTTGCCGGCCATCAGCGCCGGGACGATAGTGTTGACGGCGGTCAGGTATGGGTAGTTCCAAGGCGCGATCGTCAGCACGATGCCGAGCGGCACGCGCTGTACGGAGCGCTTGAAGCCGTCGCGCGCCACCGGCACAACCGGCGCCAGCGCATCCGCGGCGATGTCGAGCAGGTGCGTCACCCGTTCCTCGAAGGAGCGGAATTCGCCGCCATACCGGATCGGACGGCCCATCTGGACCGCAAGCTCAGTCGTGATCGCAGTGTTGTCCGCGCGCATGGCCTCGAGAAAGCGCAGCATCACCGCCCGTCGTTCGACGATGCTGGTGCGTTGCCAGGCGCGCTGGGC
>JANYHP010000260.1 GCA_025359005.1 Hyphomicrobiaceae bacterium
CGGCTTGTAGCCCTCGGTCGCCAGCCCCGCGGCAAACGTGACGCCGTGCTGCTCGGCGATGCCGACGTCGAACGTGCGGTCGGGGAATTCGCAGCCGAACAGATCGAGCCCGGTGCCGGACGGCATGGCAGCGGTAACGGCGACGATTTTGGGGTCTTTGCGGGCCTCCTGGATCAGCGCGTCGGCGAACACGCGCGTGTAGGCGGGCGCATTCGGCTTCGGCTTGACCTGCACGCCCGTGACGACATTGAACTTATTGACCCCGTGATATTTGTCGGCAGCGTCTTCCGCCGGCGGATAGCCCTTGCCCTTCTTGGTGACGACGTGCACCAGAATGGGGCCCTGCTTGGCATCGCGCACGTTCTTGAGCACCGGCAGCAGCACGTTGAGATCGTGGCCGTCGATAGGACCGACGTAATAGAAGCCCAGTTCCTCGAAGAACGAGCCACCCGTCCAATAGGTCCGCGTATATTCCTCGACACGCGCTGCCCGACGTTCCCACTGCTTTGGCAGGTTGTGCGCCAGCTGCTTGCCGATCTCGCGCAGGTGCAGGTAGGTGCCCGACGATGAGATGCGCGCCAGCAAGCTCGACAACGCGCCAACCGGCGGCGCGATCGACATATCGTTGTCGTTCAGGATAACCACCAGGCGCTCGCTGCGGGCGCCGGCGTTGTTCATCGCCTCGTAGGCCATGCCGGCGCTCATCGCGCCGTCGCCGATCACCGCAACCACACTGTTGCGGCGGCCATCGAGATCGCGCGCCACCGCCATACCGAGGCCGGCGGAAATGGATGTCGAGGAATGGGCCGCGCCGAACGGGTCGTAGGGGCTTTCCGTGCGCTTGGTGAAACCGGACAGGCCGCCGCCCTGGCGCAGCGTGCGAATACGATCGCGGCGGCCAGTGAGGATCTTGTGCGGATAAGCCTGGTGGCCCACGTCCCAGATCAACCGGTCATCGGGCGTATTGAACACCCAATGCAGCGCCACGGTCAGTTCAACGACACCAAGGCCGGCGCCTAGATGGCCCCCGGTGACGGACACCGCCGAGATCGTCTCCGCACGCAACTCATCCACGACCTGCTGCAGGTCCGCTTCGGGGAGGCGCCGTAAATCCGCCGGTGCGCCGATCGTGTCGAGCAAGGGCGTCTTGGCTGAGATGGTCGGGATGGAGGGAGCGGTCATTGCAATGGTGGTCTCACGAGGAAGTTGGGCCGGCAGGCCGGGCGCGGCTGATGATGATCCTATCCCATCGCAACGACGGGTCCACGTGCTTTCGTCGTCACTGTGACAAGATTATTACCGGACCTCCCCGCGCGAATAGGACTATTCGATCGCAGCCAGCCGCGTATCGAGGCCGAGGACCAGGCACCAGTGCGGCTCGAAATCGGCGCCGAGCGGCCAGATATTGGCCTTGAAGATGTCCAGCATGGGCTCTTCGTAGCGCTTGAACCAATCACGGCGGCACAGCACGAACTTCGGCGCCGCCACGATGGTCTCGCGGTCGAGCACGGCGAGCGGACACCACTCGGGGTTCTTCTCCAGCCACAGATGCAAGGCGACCATCAACGTCGGATACCCGGGGTGGAGCATATCGTCGAGCACGATCAGGCCCTCCGGCGCCATGACGGCGGCAGCCCGCTCGAGGTCGCGGGTCAGCGCGTCGCGCGTATGTTCGCCGTCGATGTGGAAGAAGCGCAATTTCTTGCCCCCCGCCCTGGCCAGAAGGTCCTCGGGACGCATGCTGCGGCTGTCGGTTTTCCACGTCACGCGCCGTTCAGTCGGAAGCCCGTGACGCGTACAGTTCGCCTCGAAACGGTCCAGCACTTGTGGGTTCGGCCAATCGAACAAGTCGATCCCCACCGCCACTTCGCCGGGCTCCAATGCATGCCCGAGAGCGATGAAAAAGCGGCCTTCGAAGGTGCCGATCTCGGCAATCGGCCCCGATATGCCCATGGCCGTTTGCAGCCGCATCAGGCGGCCGCAAACGGCGGCGGCAAACTTGGACGACATGCCCACGACGCTATCGTAACCGGACGCCAGATAGGCATCCGCGGCGGCAACGCCGATCTTGGGCAGCGGCGCGGGATAGGTCGGCATCGTAGACATCGTCAAAACTTCCAAAAGGCAAAGTTGCACACGGTAATGCTGGGCGCGCACCGAACAGGCCCAGGCGGGCCTCTCGGCGGCATCCATGTCGGTAGACATTGCGTCAATTCGAAGGGCACGGACTGCTGACCGTCAGGTCGGGTTCTGCAGGGGCCCGGGCAAGGCGATCCTGGCCTTTTCGATCAGGCGCTTTTCGTTGCGATGGAGCACATAGCCCAGTCCGAAGAATCCGAGCACGGCCGCCGCGACCACGAACGGCGCATAAGCCTTGTGGACCTGGAACACCATCTGGCCGAACCAGTAGCCGCCGAAGCCGAACACGCTTGCCCAAAGGATGGCGCCGGTTGCATTGGCGAAAAGAAATGACCACCAGGGCATCCGGTTCACCCCGGCCAGGAAGGCGGCCAGAATGCGCAGCAACGCAATGAACCGGCCGATGAACACGATCTTGGCGCCGTAGGACATAAACAGGTATTGCCCGAGCTTTATGCGATCTTCCGTCATGTTAATCCGCCGCCCATGCTTGAGCAGCAGCGGATAGCCATAGCGGTGGCCGATCCAATAGCCGATGTTGTCGCCGATGATGGAGCCGATAATCGCCGCCGAAACGACCCCATAGATCGTCAAGTCGCCGGAGTAGGCGGCATACATCGACGCGAGGACGAGAATGGTCTCGCCCGGCAACGGGATGCCCATACTTTCAATGCCGACGATCAGCCCGATGCCCCAATAGCCGTAGCTCTTGATAAGCGGCTCAAGATCGGCGTGCGTAAATAATGTCATGGTGATCACTTCGCTGTCCCGCCGCCGCCGCTAAGCGCGCGCCACTGTCCACGCCCCTGATTTGGGGTGGTGCCCCGTCATCCGTCAACCCGCTTGCATCCGCGCCCGACGCGCTACCATGCCACGCGCCACCGCCGTGTCATGCCTTCATCGCCGAAACAGATGTTCCCCAAAATTGCTAGATGAGCGCAGAGCCAACGACGTCCCCCCACGAGCACCCGCAGATGTCGCGGACGTGACGGTTCACAGCGGCCTGCCCACACCTTCCGCGGGGCAACCGAGCTTGGCGGCGGCAGCGGCGATCTGGTCAAGCAAGACCTGCTCCGACTGGAGCTCCCGATAAGCGTTGGTGCCTTGTTCGGGACGCTCGGAGGTCCGCTGCAGAGCCTGTTCGAGCGTAACGGGAAGTGCTGCAAGTTCAGCCTTGGAGCGTGCCTCCAACTCGACGATCCGCTTACGCCGCTCGGTACGCTCTAGGGCGAGGCCGGGGCAAGTCGTGCTGTGCACGTCGCCCGCCACCGCTGCCGGGCTGGCCGCAATTTGTTGAAGGCTACCGGATGCAATCGACCCGGTCACCGGGCCGTTATAGCCCGACGGCATTGGCCCCATACCGCAGCCGGCGAGCACGGCCGCTGCAAGCACAAGCGCTGCACATGAAGCCATACGAGGCAAATGAGACCACATCGAGATACCGCGAAGTGCGAAGCGTTAAAGCCAAACTCTGCACGCAAAAGTCGGAACAACTTTGACCGATACGTATGTGATCGAGCGAATTGATGCGAAGTCACCGCGACATGACTGCCGAGACAAGTGTTCTCACCAGCGGACCCCTGCGCATACCAACACCCAGAGCATAGGCACAGGCCAGCGCGCTGCATTACTTAATACACTGCCGGCGCAGCATCGCCGATTCCAGGTTGGTTTGATACAACTGCGCGGAGTGCTCGGCGAGGCGCGTCGTGCTGTCCGCATTAAATCTGCGCATTTTCCAAACCATCCGTGTCGTTGCCATCACACTCCGCATGTCTACCACCGCAGTCGCCCGGCCAACCCGAGGCGTCAGTTCGGGTTGGACAGGTACCGCACAACCGTGGCAGCACAGCGGTTGATGCTGGCATCCAGACAGCCAAGACGCGCGCTCCCGATGGAACGGCGCGTGGCCACGTTTGGGCAAGCCAAAAACGTTGAATGAGAGACTTGGAACAAGAGACCTGGGACAAGCGACCTGGGATAGTCGTTAACTTGACGCGTGGAAGAGCTCGAACACCGGACCCGCCCGGCAACCCGCCGCGCCAACAGGGAGAAGCAAAAGACGATGCTATTGTGGCTGCAGCAGGAAATCTTCCAACTCCTTAACGTCATCATGATCGACGTAGTCCTGGCAGGGGACAACGCGATCATCGTCGGTATGGCCGCCAGCCGGGTGGCGCCCGCCATCAGGCCCCGCGTGATTTTCTGGGGCATCGCGGGCGCGGTCGTGCTCCGCATCCTGTTCGCCGGCGTGACGGCCAATCTGCTTGCGATCGTCGGCCTGACCCTGGCGGGGGGCATTCTGCTGCTCTGGGTGTGCTGGAAGATGTACCGCCAGATCACCTCGACCGAGCATGCTCTTAACGAGGATGGGACCACGGCCACGACCGCTGCTGCGACCATGACATTTGGACAAGCCGTCACGCAGGTCGTCCTCGCCGATGTCACGATGTCGCTCGACAACGTGCTGGCCGTGGCTGGAGCGGCCAAAGGGTCGCTGTCCGTTCTCGCCGTTGGGCTGGCGGTGTCCATCGTGCTGATGGCGGTAGCCTCACACTTCATCGCGCGGGTGCTGGTGCGCTACCCCT
>JANYHP010000358.1 GCA_025359005.1 Hyphomicrobiaceae bacterium
TTGGCCATTCAAGTGCCGCGGGCAGCCCGGAGAGTGTGACGGTGCGGGCGTCCGCGCTGGTGGCGGTGGCAAGGGCAATCGTGATGCAACCGGGTGGCAGCAGGGTGCCGGCGCGATCGGGCCATTCGACGAGCGTGATGGCGCTGGCCATTGCTTCGTCGAAGCCGAGTTCTTCAAGCTCGGACGGATCGGTGACGCGATAGAGATCGAAATGCACGATGGCGCCGCGCGCGCTCGCGTAGTCTTGGCGGAGCGCGAACGTCGGGCTCGGCACCTCGTGCGCAGGGTCGGCGAGCAACGCACGGATGAGCGCGCGGGCAAAGGTCGTCTTGCCGGCGCCGAGATCGCCCCAGAGCGCGATGCAGCAGCCGGGCTTCAGGACCCTCCCGAGGGCTGCCGCCAGCCGTTCGAGACCGGCTTCATCCAAAGTCAGCGTCAACGGAGGCGTCGCTGGTTCGGCAACCTTCGGCATCGCACGCTCTCACGCCTTCGTTGCACGCGCCGTCGCGCAGATCAGCTTCCAGCATCCATTGGAAGCGCCAACGGCATCTTCTGGCCACGCTCCCGTGTCGTGGCAAGCTGGCCCAACTCGGGGATCTGGACGTGGACGCGGGTGCCGCGGCCGGGCTCGCTGTCCAGCGACAGGCTGCCACCATGCAATTCCACGAGGCTCTTGACGATGGCAAGCCCCAACCCGGCGCCACGATGCTTGCCACCCTGGCTGTGTGTTTCAAAACGGCCGAGGATGCGGGCCTGGTTCTCCACGGGAATGCCGACGCCCTGGTCCTCGATCATGAAGTGCCGCGTGCCCGTCTCGCTCCAGCTATGGATGGAGACGGTGGCGCCGGGGTTTGAGAAACCGATCGCATTCGACATCAAGTTGTAGAGAACCTGCCGGACGCGCGCCTCGTCGGCCACAACCACGGCGGTCTCGCTGTCGAGCTGGATGTCGAGCCGCAGCCGCGCGCGCTGGGCCCGCTCGCGCACGCCGAGCACAGCCGCGTCGATCAGCGCCCGCACGCGCACCGGCGCGACCTTCAATTCAAGCCCGCCCGCGTCGATTGTTGCGAGATCGAGGATATCGTCGATGATCGCCAGCAGCGTCTTGGACGAGGCCGAGAGATCGCCGAGGTACTCGCGCTGCTTCTCGTTCAACGGGCCGGTGTTGGGGCGTGCCAGCAGATCGCCGAACCCGATGATGTTGGTCAGCGGCGAACGGAGTTCGTAGGAGACGTGGCCGATGAACTGGCTCTTCAGGCGATCGGCGGCAACGAGGGCGTCGTTGCGTTCGATCAGGGCATCCTGCGCGCGCTTGGTATCGGTAACATCAGCGAACGTGAAGAGTGTTGCGCCGTCAGGCAGCGGTACGGTGACGTAGTCGATAGCCGTGCCATCGGGACGTTCGAGCTGACCGTCGATGGGCTGGCGCCGATCGGAGATGCCGGTCACCGCGCGCGACATCCGCGTCCAGGCCTCCTGGTCGGCGAACAGCGCGCTGCATTGGGCGAACACCGCGTCGATATGCGGCCCCTCGCGCAAGGTCGCGCGCGACAGGCGCCAGATCTGCGCGAAGGCCGTGTTGAACAACGTGAGCCGTCCATCCGGCCCGAACACGGCCACGCCTTCTTTCAGGCTGTCGAGCGTTTCGCTCTGCACTTCGATGAGGCTTTTGTAGCGGCTTTCCTGGGCCAATTGCTCGGTGACGTCGTCGAACAGGTACGTCACGCCGCCTTCAGAGCGCTGCTCGGCGATGAGATGGATGGTGCGGCCATCGAGCAGATGCCACCAGTCTTCGTAGCCGTCCGCCGAGCGCGCCTTGCTCATCACCGACGTCCGCCATTCGCGGTATTTCAGCACCTGCGGGATGCGCGACAGCTCGCGCAGACGGTCGAGAAACTCGCCGTCCGACGGGCGGCTTTCCAGCCAGGCCGCATCCAGCGACCAGACGCGGCGGAACGCTTCGTTGAAAAACACCAGACGCTGATCGGGTCCGAACATGGCAACGCCGGTCGCGACGCGATGCAGTGTGCGATCGTAGGCCGCGATCTGGCGCTCGTGGGTATCCTGGACCGCTTCGATGGCAGCGACATCGACCGCGGCGCCGACGACAGTGTCCTCTAGCGGCAGCATCACCACGTCGTGGGCCTTGCGCTCGCCGTTGATGATGATCGGCAGACGCTCGCGGAATTCCTTGCCCGCCGAAATCTGCGCGATCGCACGCGCCTGGTCGCGCCCCTCGAGCAATTCGAGCTGGCCGTCGCGCACTTCGCCAAAGCCCGCCGCATCGACGGCCTTGATGTAGGCGGCGTTCGTCCAACTCAGACGACCGCCGTCGTCGCGCATCCAGACCGGCATAGGCAAGACATCGAGCAAGGCTCGGCTCGAACGAATTTCCCGCTTCAAGTCGCGGTGCTGATCGATGATGCGCGCCAGATCCTCGCGATAGCCGACCACATCACGCAGGCGAAGCACGGCACGGCCGCCTGCTGCACGTCCGTCAGCCTCAAGGTGGGCACCGGAACGGGTGCGTACCAAAAGATTGAACGAGCGGCCGACGGCAAACAGTGCGTCCAGTGCCGTCTTCAACTCGTCCGCCGCGGTCGGTTCGAGCCACAGGCCAAACCGTTCCAGCTCGGCCGCATCCGACGGCACGCCCGGCACGGCATGCAACGAATGGCTGATCAACCGCGCCCGCTGCCCCTGCTCCCAGAAGACGAGAACCTGGGCCTCGGCGTTGATGATAGCTTCGGTCGCCAGCAGCGTCTTGCGCAGTTCGGCCACATCGAGTGGGTCTTGCGTCGCGGCACCATGACTAGAAACGCGCGGGCGCAGCAGAATGGCGAGACCAATCGTGGCAAGCGCCAGCAGCAAACCGGCCAGCAACACGATGCCCAGATATTCGTTGCTCATGGCGAGCTGCGACTGCTCTGACAGGACGACGACAAGCGTGCACACGATCGCGAAACTCGCGAGCAAGAGCATCGCCAGTTCGCCACGCGGCTGCACGAAACTTGTTTTCAGACCTGCCACAATGGATCTGCGGACATCGGTGTCCGGCCCGAGCTCTGACGCGCACACACTTGGTCGCGCATTAACGGCTCCTTAAGAACTGGGGCGCCGCGCGACGAATCACTGCGCCAATTATGCTGTGCTTCGCCGCGAAACGCCAGTCGCGCCGGCGCTCGATCGTGGGTCGGTTTGAAAATGAGGCATGACCGCTCTCAAAGTTCAGCGGACCCGTGTAAGCAGCCGCGCGGTGCTTTTGACCCGAACCGAACATTTCAAGCCGTGGAACAAACGCGCACGGCTCTAAAATGTTGGGTTACGCGCATCGACCGTCTGAACACGTGGTGAGTTCGGAGCCCGCGCTAACCCAACCTACGCCCTTTGCGCGCAACGCGTCGCGATCAAGCGCCCGGACCTTGCAAGCCCCGGAGGGGCGTCGGCGTGTCGCCACGGGTGCAGCGGCGGTCGGCACTGCCGATCAGCGCGTCGGCGGTGCGACGGTCGGAATTAGTGTTCAGCAAACATCTTCAAGCGGAGACACGGCCCAGCGCTCGTTCGCTTGGCTGCGGGGAGAAAGCCGCTCATTGGCCGTTCGCGTTGCAGAGTTGCCAGGGCAGCGGGTCTGGCCTGTGCGTCCGGCGCGATACATTTCGCTTTTGCGCCTGCGGGTGGCTGCGTGCCTATCGGTCGAAGCCCACGAAGACCGTTGCTTCGGCGACCGACTTGCGTTCGGACACCACCGCATTGGCCGGGAAACTGTCGTCAGGCCAGCCCAGTGCGATGCTTTTCATGATGACCTGATCGTCGGCAATCCCGGCATGCTCGCGTACCACAGGCGATTGCATGATGCCCTGGCTGTTGATCACGGCCCCCAGCCCGCGCGACCAGGCGGCATTGACCAGGGCCGTCGCCACAGCGCCGCAATCGAAGGGCGTATCGTCGCTGCCGTCCAGCACGCGGTCATAGGTCACGATCACGCACACCGGCGCGTCGAATTGACGGAAGCCGCGCAACACCCAGTCCTGCCGCCCATCCCTGTCGTCGCGCGCAATCCCCATGGCGGAGAACAATTGCTTGGCAACGCCGACCTGCCTGTCCCGGTGCGGGCCTGCA
>JANYHP010000368.1 GCA_025359005.1 Hyphomicrobiaceae bacterium
AGTAGGCGAACATCGAGAGCGCCTGCTCGGTCGGCAGCATGATCTTCATCAGCTGCCGGCGCATCAGCGGATAGTCGGCGCGGAGGCCGTTGGCGCCCATAGCCTGGATGCAGGCGGTGATGTGGACAATGGTTTTGTCGCCGGCGAATTTCTTGGCGTGCGCCGCCGCTTCCTGCGCGTCCGCGCCGGAGACAATGAGGCGCGCCGCGCGATAAGTGAGCAAACGCAGGGCTTCCAGATCGTTCAGTGCATCGACCAGCGTCCAGCGCACACCCTGCAGATCCATCACCGTGCCGCCGAACAGGGTGCGCTGGTGGCCATATTTCACGGCGACGGCGATCGATTGTTCGAGCATACCGCAGCACATGGCGGCGACATAGGTGCGCGCGCCATTGATCGACGATAACGCCGCCTTGAAGGCCTGCCCGGCGGGGGCTGCCATCGCGTCATCGGGGGCGAAATAGCGCTCGAGACGGAAACCACCCGCGCCGATGGCGTGGCCGCCGTGCAGCTCGAACGGCGGCAGGCGCACGAACCCGGGGCGATCGGCTTCGACGAAAAAACTGGCGATGCCACGCCAGCCCTGCGCCAGATCAGTCTGTGCGTAGACCTGCGCCAGACCACAGTTGGCCGCATTGGTGATCCAGGCCTTCTCGCCGGTCAGCGCCCAGCCGCCGGGGATTTTTTCAGCGGACGTCTTGATGGCGGCAAAGTCGCTGCCCGCGTGTGGCTCGGTCAGGCCCGGCGAGGCAATCATCTCAGCTGACAGCAGGCGCGGCAGCAGGCGTTCCACCATGGCCGGGGCGCCGTCGCGGGCGAAGCGGACGAGGCCGTTGTGTACATTGACGAGGGCGAAGGCGAAGCCCATGTCGTGGCGCGCCAGTTCCTCGGCGACGCGCATCTTGCAGCCGAACGAATGCTGCGGGCCGCCATGGCGCTTTTCCAGTTCGATCGTGTGCAGACCCTCTCGCGCGGCCAGCCGCAGCGCGTCGAGTGGCTGACGCCGGTCGTACTCCCACTGCTTGGCGCCGGCCGCGACGGTGGTCGCGCCAAACCGCTGCGCGCGGGCGATGAGTGCGCGCTCGGCCGGCTGCAAGGTCGCGTCGAATTCGGTGGTGAGCGGTGTCATGGTGGGACCGTAGCAGGCGCGAACAGCCATCGCCAATGCCTCACGATTGGGGAGAGCACGCCGCGCTGGTTGTCCGCCAGTCCATCTGTCCAAAATCAATTCCAAACCCTGTCGAAGACTGCATGCTGTTCCGGCACGATGGACGAAAGGCCGGCTTGGACGCCGGTGTGGGTTTGGTCCAGCGCAATGTACGTGCATCAGAAAAGACGGCAAAGACGAAGGTGTCGAGGGTCCCAAACATCTGAAGCGGCAGGGCCGGGCAGGGGCTGCAAAAGGTACCGACGGAGGTGATTTAGGCCCCGACCCAGCCTCTACGCCAGTCGCGCCGCCGAAGGCCCCCGTTCCAGCAGCCAAAAAGAACTGATGATAAACAGCCGCCATTTCTCCGCGCCGTGGTGTGGGACGGCGGCCCATACATGGCACGACCCGCGCGAGCGGTTTGCCGGCGCTGGCTGAACGCATCCGGTCTCCCGTCGCGCCCTCCAGTCCCTGCGCCTATCGCCGCACCTGCCCTGCGACACCAGCGCAATAATCGTTTGAAATCAGACTTCGGCCGGATCGGCGTTAACCATGGCCGTTAACGATGTCTCGACGGCGGCGTTAACTTTTGCAACTGGCGCACGTGAGCCGGCTGGTGCGACGCAATCCGCGCGTGCCTTCGGCGTCCGACCTTGACCGGCCGCCAGCCACACGGCGCGGCCGATGACGCAAAAGGAACCGCTGCCCATGTTGTCCATTCTTGCCCGCCCCGCCCTCGGTGCGGTGGCCATTGCTGCGCTCGTGTCCGTCGGCGTCGCCCAGCCGGCCGCTGCCAAGACGCCCGGCCACGAATACTGCTTCCACGGCACCTGCCACCGCGTGCATTCGCTGGAGGAAACCCGCCGGCTGGTCGGCACCACCACCACGCTCAAGGCCTCGTTCTATGACGACCCCAAGAACGATCGCTACAACCCGTCCAACATCACTTCGTCGGGCGAGTACTTCCGCGCCGACCGGGCGGACAACGCGGCGAGCCCCCTCTATCCGGACGGCACCAAGCTGCTGGTCTGGCACCCGGCCAGCCGCAAGGCACTGGTGATCCGTATCAACAACGCCGGCCCCTACTGGGGTGATCGCACGCTCGACCTGTCGCGCGCTGCCGCCGACACCTTCGGCTTTCGTGGGGCGGGGGTGGCGCGCGTGCAGGTGCGCGTGATCCATGCGCCCTCCAAGGCGGAGGCCACCTACAAGCGCGGCCGCAGCTATCCGGCCACCGAAGGCTATATCGGGCGGTTCGCCAGCCTCGACGCCGCGCTGGTGACGCCGGCCGCGGCTGCGACGCGGCTGGCCTCCGCCGGTCCCGTCCCAGGGACGCCGTCGGTGCCCGGTGGCCGGCCGTCGGCATCGGCCGTCTCGCCCAACGCGGCGTCGGGTCTGCTGGATGCCCGTAACCTCACGCCATCGCGCTCTGTGGGCCGGCAGGTGCGCACGGCTGCGGCGATCCCGTTCCGCTGAAGGGAGCGGCCGGCGCGCCCGCCACACTCGATCCGCTTTTCTAAGGTGATGCTCAGGGCCTGGGCGCGTCGTGCGTGAGCTTGCGTGATGCGTGTCATGCGGGCAAAGGGGGGAGCGGGCACGACGGCGTGCCGCACCGGGAAGCTGGCGGAAGATCGGGGCGGAGCATGGCGGCGTTTCTGGCACGAGCGACGAGCCCAATCGGCGTGACGCCAGCTGCGGCGCGCGCCGGGGCTGGGCCTGAGACTGGTTTGCGTCCTCAACCGGCGCCTGGTGCAATGGCGCCTGGCGCTGCCGCAGGCGATGCCCGCGAGAAATTCCTGCCCCTGACGCGCAACGCGCTCATCGACCGGTTGACCGCGCGCGCCGTGTGGCCATCCGGCCAGGCAGCCGAGGCGCGGCGTTTCTTTCGCTATCTCGACTTTTGGCGACACCAGTCCTACGTCGCCCGCCTGCTCGATCTTGAACTGACGTACGAGCCCTTCAGTCCCGACAGCGACCTGCTGATCACGCGCAAGTTCACCGGCGAGGAACGCATCGCCATGCAGAAGACGCTGGTGGCGCAGGTCCGCGCGCTGCTGGTCAACGCCAACTTCACCGAGATCGACAAATCACAGGTCGAGATCCTGACGCAAGGCTCGTTCTACGGCCTGGATCTGAGCTGCGATCTGTCCGTGTTCGACGAGGTGGCAATCTTCTATCGCGGCGCCAGCACGCGCACGGAGACGCGCCGCGACGCGCGCCGGCTCTATCTCCGCTCCCAGGAATTCGACGTGCCGATCTTCCGCCGGCTGTTCGTGCTGTTCAAGCTGAAGCCGTTCGAGGTGCGGGTCGCCGAGGTGATGGCCGAGCAGCACTGCGAGCGCCGCCAAGCCGAGCGCTTCGTGCGCCGCCTGCGCAAATCGCTGCCGGCCGGCACCAGTTCTGATTTCGTGTACATGAAGCTGTTCAAGAACATCCCCCATACCGACCTGGAGATGGTGTTCCCCAACACGCAGGTGAAATTCCGCTTCCGTGACAAGCTGAAGCTCGGGTTCACGGCCGGCAGCGGCGTCGGCATGGGCGTTGCGGGCGCGGTGTCCAAGCTGGCGATCGCGGCGACGCCGTTCGGGTTGGCGGGCGCGGCGGCGGCCTTTGCCGGGGTGGCGGCCCGGCAGGTGGCCAACATCGTCGGCCAGCGCAACAAATACATGATGACCTTGGCGCAGAACCTCTACTTCCATGCCATGGCCGACAACCGCGGTGTGCTGACGTTGCTGGCCGACCGGGCCGCGGAAGAAGACGTGAAAGAGGAGATGCTGCTCTATAGCGTGCTGGCCAAGCAACCGGCCAACGTCCGCGATCTCGACGAGATCGACGCGGCCATCGAGCGCTATCTGAAAGCCACGTTCGGCTTTGATGCCAACTTCGATATCGACGATGCGTTGAAGCGTCTCATCGATGATGGCATCGTTACTCAGGCGCCCGACGGATCATTGGTGACGCTATCGCCGGCGGAGGCAGCCCTGCGCATCGATGCGTTGTGGGATGCCTATCTCGATCATCTGCCCGATACCGCGCCGCCCGAAGGCCGCGAGTTCGATGCGCGATTGCCACCGGTATGATCCCTGCCTCCATCAGTTCCCGGCGAGATGCATGACCCAGACCAAACTGATCATCGAAACCGCCAGCTTTGACGCGGCGCGCACCGTGGCGGGCTTCCTCGGTGAGGCGTGCGTGCCCGAGCCGCTGGCGGTGACGCTGTTCGAACACGGCGCGACCAATCATACGGTGGAAGCCTATTTCGACGCGCCGCCCGATCTGTCGCTGCTGATGGCGGCGCTGGCCGATCTAGGGGCCGCGACGCTGGGGGCGCCGGTCCTCGAAGCGGTGCCGGATGAAAACTGGGTGTCGATTTCGCAGGCGGCGCTGCCACCCGTGTCGGCCGGCCGCTTCGTCGTGCACGGCAGCCACGACCGCGACAAGGTGGGCCACGCACGCGGCGCCATTCTGATCGACGCGGGCGAAGCGTTCGGCACCGCGCATCATGCGACGACGCTGGGCTGTCTGCTGGCCATCGATCGGTTGACGCGCGGGCGTGCCTTCGGCCGTGTGCTCGATCTCGGCTGTGGCACGGGCGTGCTCGCCATTGCCGCGGCGCACGCCTTGCCGCACGCCAGCATCATCGCCAGCGATATCGACCCGATCGCGACTGCCGTTGCCGCCGGCAACGCACGCGCCAACGGCATGGGAGGCCGCATCCGGTTCGTCACCGCGGCGGGGCTCGGCGATGGCCGTCTCGCCGGGCGCTACGATCTGGTGATCGCCAACATTCTGGCGCGGCCGTTGATCGAACTGGCGCCGCGTCTCAGGCGTGCGGTGGCGGCGGGCGGCCGCATCGTGCTGTCGGGGCTGCTGGTCGGGCAGGCCAACGAGGTCTCCGCCCATTATCGCGCCGCCGGCTTCGCACTCGACCGCCGCCAGGACCTCGTCGGCTGGTCCATTCTCACGCTCAAGCTGCGGTGAAGGGTGGCGGGCGGCGGTTGGTCTTGAAGCAGCAATTCTCAATGTGAAATTACACACCACTTTCAGTGGCGGGTTGGTCGCGACCTGTAGGGTGCGATAGCCCACTTCAGGCGTATTGCACCGGGACGGATGAGGTTTCAGCGTTGGTCGACGTGTCCTGGGGGCGGTGCAATACGGCCCAAGAGGCCTATTGCACCCTACAACCGGGGCGTCCTCCGGCGACAGTAAGAACTGCTGTTCATTATGGATCGTCGTTGCCTTGTCGCGGTGTTGGTGCAAGACTTTTACGGCTGCGGCGACGCGGCATTTTTTTGGCCCGCGACACGTGTCCGGATATTTCTTGGAGAACTGGAAATGTCATTGCTGCAGAGAAGAATTTCCCGGGTCGGTTTCGCGCTTGCGGGTGCGCTCGTCTGCGGCGGCGCCATGTCGAGCGCGGCGCATGCCGAGGTGATCGACGTCAGCGATAATCATGGCGGCAGCGTTGCCAACTATCGCGCCCGCTGGCAGGTGGCCGCCGCGCGCGGCGCCAGCGTGCGAGTGGTGGGGCCCTGCCAGTCGGCGTGTACCGTGCTGCTGGGTGAAATCCCGCGCAGCCGGATCTGCGTCATGCCGAGCGCGAAGTTCGGCTTCCATCTGGCCAAGTCGGCGAACGCCACGGCGACGCTGCGCGCGGCCTACGAGGCCGATATTACAGCCTGGATCGACGCCCACGGCGGACTGCGCGAGAGCTTCATCTGGATGCACGCGCCCGACACCTACAAGTTCTTCAAGAAGTGCTGAGGCGCGGACTTTTGAGGCAAGGACACGGCGCCGAGTGATCGTGTAGGTTGGGTAGACCAGACACACCAGCGGCGCCGCGATGCATCTTGAGCTTGCCCGGATATCTCACGCTTACGATGACCTCGACGTGCTGTCGGGGATCGATCTTGCCGTCGGCGATGGCGAGGTCGTCGCCATCGTCGGCCCGTCGGGGTGCGGGAAGTCGACCTTGCTGCAGATCGCCGGCGGGCTGCTACGCCCCTCGGCCGGTTCCGTGCGGCAGGCCGGCGCGGTGCCGCCCGGCTGTCTCAACCCGCTGACGTTCGTGTTCCAGGATTTTGCGCTGCTGCCTTGGCGGACGGTGGCGGGCAATGTGGGGCTGGTGTTGGACAGCCTCGACGCGCGGGAACGGGATGCGCGCATCGCAGACGCGCTGCGGCAAACGCAGCTGTGGGCGTTCCGCGATGCGCTGCCGCGGCAACTGTCAGGCGGCATGCGGCAGCGGGTGGGGATTGCCCGGGCGCTGGCCGTGAAGCCGGCGGTGCTGCTGATGGACGAACCGCTTTCGGCGTTGGACGCGCAGACGCGCGAACTGCTGATGGACGAGTTCGCCCAGCTGTTCGCGAGCGAGGCCCTGTCGGTGCTGTACGTCACGCATACGTTGAGCGAAGCCGTGCGGCTGGCCGACCGCGTAGTGGTGCTGTCGCGACGGCCCGGCTGCATCCGCGAGATCGTCGCCATCGGCGTGCCGCGGCTCGAGCGTCGTGCCGGAATGGTCGACCTCGGGGCCATCGAGCAGCGATTGTGGCACCTGATCCGCGACGAGGTCGTCGCCGCCGACCGGGAGCTGGTCGATGAGCACTGACTGGAGCCCTGTGCGGTTTCGCGCTGGCGGGTTTGAACCGCGCGTGGTCGCCGCAATCGGCGCGACAAGTTTTCTCGTGGTGATCGCGGCACTCGAACTCGGCGCGCGGACCGGCGTTATCGGTGCGCTGATGTTTCCAGCACCCTCGGCAATCGGCGCGGCGTTGGCCGACCTCGCGACCAGCGGGCAACTGGCCAGGCATCTTGGTGCCTCGCTCAGGCGGCTCGCGCTCGGCTGGAGCCTCGGCACCG
>JANYHP010000064.1 GCA_025359005.1 Hyphomicrobiaceae bacterium
TCGACCTCGCCGTCGCCAGCGGCTTTCGCCACGACAGTTGATCGCAGGCCGAGGGGGCAGGCGCGACACGGGCCGTAGGGCGCAAAAGGCGTTTCAGCCGTATTGCGCCGGAGGCACCCGCCGAGCCTGCCGCTGGCCTCACTGCGTCTTCACGCGGCGATCCTTGAGCGCGCCGACCGCGGCGGTTTCCTGCAAGGCACCGATGTTGACGGCTTCGCCCTTGAATTGCTGCGCGAACATCGCTTCGGCGACACGCAACCCGGGGCGCAATTTCAGCGGCGGCATGGAGCCGGCGCTGTCGAGCAATTCCAACGTGCGCGCCGCATCCGGATGCGTCATGCGGACCAGCGCGGGATCATCCACCGACGCTGTCAACGTCAGATACGGCGCGATCGGGAACGGCCGGTAGGACAACTCCTCGGGATGATCCTCGTCGAAGTCCGGCGCCTGCGCGACCGCAATGGTGGTCTCAGGCGGCAGCGCAGGCGGCACCGGCGGCGCCATGGATGGTGCGGGCGCTGCACTTGCCGATTGCAGCGGACGCCGCGCCAGCACCGGCGGCGACAGCAATCTTGGTTCGGCCGCGCGCGCAACGGGGGCGACGGGCGCGGCCGGCGCAAACGACGCACGCAACACCAGATCGGTCATGCGCGCCTGCTCGGCAGAATTCGGAACTGCAAACCGGGCCGACGGACGATCAACGAGACGTGGCGGCTCCAGCAAGCGCGGCGGCTCCAGCGAGGCGACCTGCACGCCACCCGCACGCTGGCCAGCAGATCCAGCACCGGTCGGCCCGGCAGCCGAGGCCACCTGCGTGCCCGCAGGTGCGGTGTAGTTGGGATCGAGCCCGGCAATCGCCACGGGCGGACGGCGACCGGCGCGGCTGTCGTAGAAGGCTGCCACCTGCCGCGCCAGATCGCGATGCTCGACTTTCGCCACCCGCACGTCGTCGGGCGTGAGCGCCCCGCCGTCGGCCGGCTGATGCTTGGAATGGCCATTGGGAAACAGCAGCGCCAGTTCATAGCGCGGCAAGCGCGGCCAGTGCCGCACGCGATCGGTATCGATATGCACGAACTCGATCGCCGAGGTGGGGTAATAACCGACGCCGCCGCGCTCGCGGATCAGCGCCGAATAGCGCAGCGCCTTCAGTGGCACATCGGGGAAATGCACGTCCGCGGCCTTGCCCAGAATGTGCCGGCTCTCGCTCGCCTGCCCGCCCACGGTGGCGCGCAGTTGCTCGTTGGTGGAGCGCGAGCGGAAGCCCGAGATGATATGGATCGGCGCCTGCGAGCCAAGCTCGGTATGGATTTCCCACAGCAGATCGAGCAGCGCCGGGTCCATCTTGGTCGGTTCGTTTTTCCGCCAGTCGCGGAACGCCCAGTTGAATTTCTCGAGCGCACCGGGGATCGGCTGGCCATCCCGCTTGAAGGGCAGGACCGTTGTTTCCTTGTTGTGGATGTTGAAGAACGTCAGCGTGCGCAACTCGCCGGCCGCCCGCGTGTGATGGCCCGCGCCCGCCAGCAGCGCCAGTGAAACAGCAGCCCCCAGCGCCAGCCGGCGGCCAGCCATGCGACGCGACCGTCGTGTCGAAGTCGAACCCAAAGCGTGGTCCCCCAGGGCGCCATAAGAACTGTCAGTTCACGCGCCAGTGGTTAACAAACCCTTTATGGTTTCGACCTAACACACCGTTTGGGGGCACATCGCGGCCGGTTTGCGGCCATGCTGCGGCGCGCCCTCAGAAAATGGATCACCCGCGCTCTTCGCCCTCGACCCGCACTTGAGCCGCGTCCACCCCAGATGAGTTTCCAACGACCTTTGGCGGCGCAGCTGTCAATCAAACAAGGCCTTTGGTAGGGTCAAGTGGCAAAGCACCTTGTCGTTGCCGCCGCGCGCACGTCCGATCACGCCACGCTCAATGGCGTCCATTGCACATCGCGGATATGCGGCGCGCCCGCCGCCAGCATCACCAAACGATCGAACCCCAGCGCGGCCCCCGACGCTGCCGGCATGTGCGCGAGGCTGGCCAGAAAATCCTCATCGATCGGGTAGCGTTCGCCGTACACGCGTTCTTTCTCGTCCATCTCTGCCTCAAAGCGCCGGCGCTGCTCGTCCGCATCCGTCAACTCGCCAAAGCAGTTGGCAAGCTCGAGCCCGGCCACATACATCTCGAAGCGTTCCGCCACGCGGCCGTCGTGCGCCGTGGGACGCGCCAGCGCCGCCTCGTGCGTTGGATATTCATCAAGCAGCACCGGCACGGCAATCCGGGCGAGCGCCGGTTCGACGCGCTCGACCAGCACCCGGCTGAACAGATCCGACCACGTATCATCAACAGCGACACGCAGCCCCGCGCGCATGACCTGGGCCGCGAGCGCTGCCCGATCCGCCATGCCCGGCTTAAGCGTCGCCAACAGATCGATCCCTGCGTGCGCTTTGAACGCCGCGGCAACGGTGACCCGATGCGCGTCGGCGGTTGCATCCGCCGCGTGCGCGCCAAACCGCCAGGACCGCACACCGGCAAGCCGCGCGGCAATCGCCACGATTTTCAGGCAATCACCCGCGATAACCGCATAATCCTCGCCCGCCCGATACCATTCCAGCATCGTGAATTCCGGTGCGTGGCGCTGGCTGTTCTCGCGATTGCGGAACACGGGCGCGAACGCAAAAATGCGCGGCTCGCCGGCGGCCAGCAGCTTCTTCATGGCGAATTCGGGCGATGTGTGGAGATGCAGCGTACGGTGCCGGCCGGCGTCATCGCGATATTGGGTGGCGAAGGCGTGCAGATGTGCTTCGTTGCCGGGCGAAATTTGCAGGCAGCCGGGTTCGACCTCGACAAAACCGTGTGCTTCGAAGTAGGCGCGCAATGCAGCCTTGATACGCCCGCGCAGCAGCAGCGCGGGCCGGC
>JANYHP010000384.1 GCA_025359005.1 Hyphomicrobiaceae bacterium
GGCGGCGCGGTGCTGATGGCCTACGAATATGCGCCAGCCCACAAGCGCGGCTTCTACGCCTCCATTCCCCAGATCGGCCTCGCCATCGGGCTGTGCCTCGCCTCGGGACTTGTCGGCGTGATGTCGGCGTACCTGACGGACGCACAATTCCTCGCCTGGGGCTGGCGGGTTGGCTTCGTCGCCTCCATCGCGTTGGTTGCGGTCGGCGTCTACATCCGCCTGTCGATCGCCGAGACGCCGGAATTCGAACGCGTCAAGGCGCGCGGCGCGCAAAGCAAAATACCGTTCACCGATCTGCTGCGTCGCTACCCCAAGGCCATCCTGCTCGGCATGGGCGCGCGCACCATCGACGGCGTGTTCTTCAACATTTTTGCGGTTTTTTCGATCGGCTACCTCGCCAACATCATCAAGGTGCCGCGCACGGAAGCGCTGTGGGCGGTCTCGTCGGCAGCGTTCGTGATGATCTTCACAATCCCTGTTTTCGGCTGGCTGTCCGACCGGCTCGGTCGCCCGCGCACCTACGCGATCGGGTCGGCGTTGCTGGCGTTGACGGCCGTGCCGCTGTTCATGGCCTTCAATACGGGCCACATGGGCGTGATCACGGCTGCACTGATCGTATGCTTCGGCGTTATCTACGCGATGTGTTACGGGCCGGAAGCCGCGCTGTTCGCCGACCTGTTCGACGCGCGCGTGCGCTACACCGGCATATCGTTCGTCTACCAGTTCTCCGGCATCTTCGCGTCCGGTCTGACGCCGATCGTGGCAACCACCCTGTTCGAAGCCAACGGCAAGCGACCCTGGTTGATCGCCGCCTACGTCGTCTTCGCCGCCATGGTCAGCATGGCCAGCGCCATCGCCATCGGCCGCATGGCACCGCCGCGCGAAAGCTGAGCGAAACGGTGCCGCCGCGACCTATTTCTTCCGGCCGGGGTCGTAGGCGTGGGCGCGGCGCCACTCGGTCATGAAATAGGCGAGCTTTTCGTCGACCTCTTCGGGCATGATGATCGACACAGTGACGATCTGATCGCCGGCGGGCTGCCCCGGCTGCGAGCGCACGCCCTGTCCCTTCATGCGGAACGCGCGGCCCGAACTCGTCCCCTTCGGCAAGGTCAGCGCCACGCGGCCGCCAATGGTCGGCACTTCGATCTTGCCACCGAGCACGGCTTCGTCGATGGCGATGGGCACGGTCAGGTGGATGTCGTCGCCCACGCGTTTGAATTCCGGGTGCGCGCGCACCTTGATCTCGACAAGCGCATCGCCCGCCTCGCCGCCGCGCGGCCCCGCCCCGCCTTTGGCCTTGAGCCGCAGCACCTGGCCGTCGGTGACCCCTTCAGGCACGGTGAGGTCGAGCGCGCCGCCGTCGGGCATGCTGACGCGCTTCCGGGTGCCATTGGCGGCCTCGAGGAAATCGACTTCCAAGGTGTAGCGGATATCCGGCCCACGCAGGCTGGGCCCCTGCCCGCCGCGACCGCGACCGAACAGATCAGAAAAGATGTCGCCGAAGCCCATGTCGTCGCCGGGCGCGCCCCCCGGCATGGGACCACCGCGCCCCGCGCCGGCATGCGCGCGATGCGCACGCTGGCGCGGTTCGCCGTTGGCGTCGATCAGCCCCGCGTCGTACTGGCGCCGTTTTTCCGGCTCGCCGAGGATCGCGAACGCCGCGTTGATGGTCTTTATGCGCGCATCGGCGGCCACCCGGCCCTGCGGATTGACGTCGGGGTGATGCACTTTGACAAGTTTGAGATAGGCGCGACGAACCTCATCGTCCGACGCTCCGCGCGCGACGCCAAGGTCTTTGTATAGATCATCCGCCATGGGGCTCACTCGCGGCTCGCTTCGGCACGCGACCGGGGTACACCCGCACCGACCGCTTCAGGCATCACATATCCTCATGATACACGCAAAAGCGGCACAAATCCTGCGGCACGTTGCAAGTCCGATTGACTCACGATCCCACCCGCACGTCAGGCGCCTTGCCCAGCAACCCCGCGAGCGTGCCAAACCGCCGTTGCAGGCGCTCGCCGTTGAGTGCCGCATAGGTGCGCGGAATGCGCAGTACCAGCCTGTCCTTCTCGTACGACAGCGGCATCAGGTCGATGACGCCGGCCCGCCCGATCGACAACATGTGCGCCACTCGCACCGCAGCCCCCACGATTTTAGCCCGCTCCAGCATTCGGTTCGACAGCAGCCCGACCAGGCGCGACGACAAATCCGCCACCTCGTCGGCTTTGCCGCTCGGCCCGGCGTGCCGATAGTAACTGGCCATGGCGAGGAAGACGCGGCCCGGATGGTCGATGCCGGCCATCGCCGCGTATGCCACGCCCGCCAGGGATTGCTCACCGCGATAATCGGGGTGTGCGCGCCACGATACATCCGACAGCAGGCACGCCGCATGCCGGAGGCGCAACTCTTCCGCGGTCTCGGTTGGGCCACCGGGACCAAACAGGGCGTCCGTCCACGCGCACAGCTCCTCAGAGTGGCGGAACGAGCGCGAGCGCAGCATGGCGTAGTCGGTGGCAAAGGCCAGCAGCGGATCGCGCGCCTGCTCAGACTTCGACAACAGGGCATAGACGAGCCCCTCGCGGACACCGAATGCTGAAAAGACGACCTCGCTCGGGCGGATGCGGCGGAGCACCCGTTCCAGAACGAGCGCGCCATAGGGCAGCCCCTCGCGCCGCGACTTGCTCACCGTCTGGGCCGCGGGCAGGTCGCCGAGCTTCTTCGCCTTGCGGATCTCTTCGCAGAAGGCAATGGCTGCGTCCGTCTTGATCGCATAGCCTTGCATCATGTGCAGCGGATAATTGCGGGCCGCCATGTGCATCTTGGCGAGCGCGCGCCACGTACCGCCCACGGCATAGAACCGGCGCCCCGCGCCCTGTCCGATCCATGGCACGCCGGCGATCTCAGCATCAGCCACGGCCAACGCCCGGTCGACCTTGCCGCCGCTCGCATCCATCAGTCGCAAGGAGCCGAGAGATAACGTCACCGCGTGTTCCAGTGCGCGGCCTTTGATATCGATCAGCTCGAGCGAACCGCCGCCAAGGTCGCCGACGATGCCGTCCGGGCGCTCAAAGCCCATCAGGATGCCGTTGGCGGCCATTTCCGCTTCCTGGGCGCCCGACAGGATGTCGATTTTGGAACCCAACGCGCTTTCCGCGCGCGCGATGAAGACGGCCCCATTGCTCGCTTCGCGACACGCCGCGGTCGCGACGGCGCGGATATATTTCACACCGAGAATGCGCAGCACGGCTCTGAATCGCGCCAGCCCGTCGAGCGTGCGGGCGATCGCGGCTTCGTCGAGCACGCCCTTGGAAGCGATCGAGCGCCCAAGACCAGCTTGAACCTTTTCATTGAAGAGGGCCGTCGGCGCGCGCACGGCGCCTTCGTAGACGACGAGGCGGACCGAGTTGGAGCCGATATCGACCACCCCCACAGGTTCGAGCTCGCCCGAACGGGAGCGGTCGCTGTCAAAACGTTGCAATTGCGGAAGGCGCACGGGCGCGGGGTTCTCCGCTCAGGATTTTGACGAGGGGCGGACGCTGGCCGCCCCTTTGTCGACGCCGCCGATCCGTGGCGGCACGTTGGCTTCCAGTGATTTGCCGCGCCCAGAAAGGCTCGGGTTGGTCATGAAGTACTGGTGCGCGTTGAACGGCTGCACGCCAGGCCCCGGCACCACGCGCTCGGCGCTACCATCAGGTTGGATGTGCCAGCTCTGCTGGTTGTCGGTGAGAGAGGCAACCATGATCTGGCCCAGAATCTGCGCGTGCACGGTCGCGTTCTTGATCGGCACCATGACCTCGACGCGACGATCGAGGTTGCGCGGCATCATGTCGGCCGAGCTGATGTAGACCAGTGCGCGGTCGGACGGCAAGCCGTGTCCATGGCCGAAGCAGTAGATACGCCCATGTTCGAGGAAGCGGCCGACGATGCTCTTGACGCGGATGCGCTCGCTCATGCCCGGCACGCCGGGCTTCAGGCAGCAGATGCCGCGCACGACGAGATCGATCTCGACGCCGGCCTGGCTTGCCGCGTAAAGCGCCTCGATGATTTCCGCATCGACGAGCGAGTTCATTTTCAGCCAGATCGCCGCCGGCCGGCCAGCCTGCTTGTGCGCCATCTCGGCGCGGATGTTGGCCAGCATCAGGGCTCGAATGCCGCGCGGGCTGGCGGCAAGTGTTTCGAGATCGGCGGGCTCGGCATAACCGGTGACGAAGTTGAAGATGCGCGTCACGTCGCGGCCCACCGAGGCATCGGCGGTGAAAAACGACAGGTCGGTATAAACCTTGGCCGTCTGCGGGTGATAGTTGCCTGTGCCGATATGGCAATAGGTGGCGAGTTCGGTGCCCTCCTTGCGCACGATGAGGCCGAGCTTGGCATGCGTCTTCAATTCGATGAAGCCGTAGACGACGTGCACGCCCGCGCTTTCCAGATCGCGCGCCCAGCGGATATTCGCCGCCTCGTCGAACCGCGCTTTCAACTCGACGACAGCGGTGACGGACTTGCCCATCTCGGCCGCTTCCTTGAGCGCCAGCACGATGGGGCTGTCCTTGCTGGTGCGATAGAGCGTCCACTTGATGGCCATCACGTTGGGATCGGCGACGGCCTGGCGCAGGAACTGCAGCACCACGTCGAAGCTCTCGTAGGGGTGGTGGACGACGATGTCTTTCTTGCTGACGGCTGCGAAACAATCGCCGTTGAATTCGCGGATGCGCTCGGGAAAGCGGATGTTAAAGGCACGGAACGTCAGGTCGGGACGGTCGGAGACGATGAGCTGCGCGGTGTCGGCTAAGCCAAGCAGCCCCTCTTTGACGAACACGTCGTCGCCCTTCACTTCCAGCTCTTCGATGACGAACCGCATCAGCCGCTCAGGCATCGCG
>JANYHP010000404.1 GCA_025359005.1 Hyphomicrobiaceae bacterium
TCGACATTCATGTCGGCGGTCGCGTCCGTTTCCGGCGGATGCTGTTGGGGATGAGCCAGGAGAAGCTCGGCGAACGCCTGGGGCTGACCTTCCAGCAGGTCCAGAAGTACGAAAAAGGCGTCAACCGCATCGGCGCGAGCCGCCTGTACGACCTGTCGCAGGTCCTGCAGGTGCCGATCCAGTTCTTCTACGAAGAAGCACCGGGGTCGATGGAGCAGAAGAGCCTCGACCACGGTCGCAGCGGCTTCGCCGACGGGGGGGGCCGCGAGAGCCACATCGTCGAGTTCCTGAACACACGTGACGGGCTGGAACTGAACAAGGCCTTCGTGCGCATTCAGGACATCAAGGTTCGCCGTTCGATCGTCGATCTGGTCCGGTCGCTGGCTGGCGAAGACAAAGACAAGGCCTGACACGCGGCATCGCCAGTCGACATCAGGGCCTTTGCCCCCCGCGCGCGCCGACTGTTGCGCGCGGGGGGGCAAAGGCCCTGATGCGTTTTGACGCGCCCGTCGCGGTTCGTTTCATAAGTGCGCGTGCCGACACCGCCCCCCAGAAGTGACGCCAAGTGGTCACGTGGAGCCGGCCGGCACGCGCGGCCATCGGCAGTACCGTCGGAAATTTTGGCAACCGGGACCACTCGGCTTGACCCGGTGATGAAAGATTGCCAGAAGCTCGCGCAATCCATCTCCACCGATCGCGAGGATGACCGTGGCGCGCAAGTCCTATTTGTTTACCAGTGAATCCGTTTCCGAAGGCCATCCCGACAAGGTCGCCGACCAGATTTCCGATGCCATCCTCGATGCGTTCATCGCCAATGACGTCAAGCTCGGCATTGCCGACAACAGCGCCATCAATACGCGCCTCGGCTGCGAAACCCTGGTTACAACGAACAAGGTTGTGATCGCCGGCGAGGCACGCGGTCAGGCGCCGCTGTTCCGAAAGTACGACAGCCACCAGTTCGTCGGCCAAAATGAATGGGTCGTCGATCGCGGCATGATCACCGACATTGCGCGCGCCGTCATCAAGGACATCGGCTACGATCAGGTCGGCTTCTCCCACCATGGCTCGGATGTCGAAGTGCTGCTGCACGGCCAGTCGGCGGATATCGCCATGGGCGTCGACGAAAAGCAGGGCGAAGAAGGCGCCGGCGACCAGGGCATGATGTTCGGCTTCGCCTGCACCGACAGCGAGGCCTACGAAAAGAACTCTTTTATGCCGGCCCCGGTGTTCTTCTCGCACAAGATCCTGAAGGTTCTGTCGGAGCAGCGTCGCTCCGGCAAGCTCGGCGACTTGTTGCCGGATGCCAAGAGCCAAGTAACCATCCAGTACGAAAACGGCGTGGCAATCAGCGCTACCAAGGTTGTTGTCTCGACGCAGCACCGCAAGTCGAATGGCAAGGGTCGCGATTACACGCCTGAGCTGGTCAAGGAAATGATCGGCGACGCCGTCATGTCGGCCCTGCCGAAGGGCTGGATGCCCAAGAGCGGCGTCGACTTCCTGGTCAACCCGACGGGCAACTTCGTCGTCGGCGGCCCGGATGGCGACTGTGGCCTGACTGGTCGCAAGATCATCGTCGACACCTACGGCGGTTACGCACCGCATGGCGGCGGCGCCTTCTCCGGCAAGGACCCGACCAAGGTCGACCGCTCGGCCGCCTATGCCGCGCGCTACCTCGCCAAGAACGTTGTCGCGGCTGGCCTCGCCGATCGCTGCATGATCCAGGTCGCCTACGCGATCGGCCGTCCCGAGCCGATGTCGCTGCTGGTCGACACGCAAGGCACCAGCAAGCATGGCCCCGATCTCGACGCCGAGCTGGAGCAGGTGCTTGCCGAGCTGTTCCCAATGCGGCCGACGCACATCCGCCGTGCGCTGCAGCTGACCAAGCCGATCTACAAGCGGACCGCTGCCTACGGCCACTTCGGCCGCGCGCCGGAAGCCGACGGCGGCTTCTCGTGGGAAAAGATCGACCTCGCCGAAAAGATCAAGAAGGCAATCGGCTGAGCCGAACCAACCCGCCGGCCGTCCCTGAGGCGGTCCCAAAAAAGCAGGGTCAGATCCTTCGGGTCTGGCCCTCTTGCGTTTCAAGAGGCGTACGTGGCTGCCGACACTGATGATCAGGGCAACGATGACAGTGGCGCGAGCCGCGAACTGCGCTCGTTCGGCCGGCGGCGCGGTCGCGTCCTCAGCGCCCGGCAGCAAGCGTTGTGGGACGTGGACTTGCCGCGCGTGGCGCTGGATCTCGCAGCCAACGCACCGTCGCCACTCACGCGCCTCTTTGCGCCTGCAGCTGTCTCAGAGGTGTGGCTGGAAATCGGTTTTGGCGGCGGCGAGCATCTGGTCTGGCAGGCCGCCGACAATCCCAAAGTTGGCCTGATCGGCTGCGAGCCATTCGAGGATGGCGTGGTCAAGGTGCTCACCGCCATCGAGGAGCAACGCCTTGCCAACATCCGCCTGCACGCTGATGACGCGCGCGACGTGCTGCGCTGGCTGCCCGAAGGGTCTATCGATCGGGCGTTTGTGCTTTTCCCCGACCCCTGGCCCAAGCGCAAGCATCTCAAACGCCGCCTGGTGGCCGAGCCCCTCTTGGCGCAGCTTGCCCGCGTCATCCGCCCTGGTGGGCAGTTGCGGCTCGGCACCGATATCGCCGACTACGCGCGTACGATGCTGATGGCGATGCAGCACACCCCGGCCTTTCGCTGGACCGCCGCCGGGCCCGACGATTGGCGCATCCGGCCCACCGACTGGCCCGAGACGCGCTACGAGGCCAAGGCCGTGCGCGAGGGCCGCACGAGCAGCTATCTCCTGTTCGAGCGTGTTTGATAGGCTTGCGCGCCGCACGAAGATTCGGGCACGAATGCTGTGCTCGCGTCTTCGTCTTGGCTGCGAGAGCAGACGCGGCAACGGCAATCAAGCGTTAGACTGAAACGACCGAGGACACGCCGCATGCCGATCACCACGCCCGCCGACATCGACGCAGCAGCCACGCGCATAAAGCCTCACGTTCGCGTCACGCCGGTTTTGAATGGCGCGCCCAACGTCCAGTTCAAGCTGGAGTTCCTGCAGATCGGCGGCTCGTTCAAGGCGCGCGGCGCCTTCAATACTCTGCTGTCCACCGCGATCCCCGCAGCCGGCGTGGCGGCGGCATCGGGCGGCAATCACGGCCTCGCAGTCGCCATCGCCGCGCAATCGCGCGGCGTGGCCGCCACCATCTTCGTGCCCGAAATCGCCGCACCCGCCAAGATCGCCGGCATCCGTGCGGCGGGTGCCGATATCCGCGTCGGCGGCGCGCGATACAACGATGCCCTCGCCGCCTGCACCGAGCATGTGATGCGGACCGGCGCCCTCGCCGTGCACGCCTTCGACAGCCCCGCGACGATTGCCGGCCAGGGCACGCTGGCGCGCGAGTGGGAAAGCCAGTGGGGCGAGCCACTCGACACGGTGCTGGTCGCCGTCGGTGGCGGCGGATTGATCGCCGGCATGGCCGCGTGGTGGAGCGGGCGGGTCAAGGTCGTCGGTGTGGAACCGGAGGGCTCGCGCGCGCTGCACGCGGCATTGGCCGCCGGCCAGCCGGTCGACGTGGATGTCAATTCGGTTGCCGCCGACAGCCTCGGCGCCCGCCGCGCCGGTGATCGCGTGTTCGAGATCGCCCGACGCTATGAGACCGAGATCGTGCTGGTGTCGGATGCTGCGATCACGGGCGCACAAGGCGACTTGTGGCGCCGCTTCCGCATCGCCAGTGAGCCGGGCGGGGCGGCCGCCCATGCAGCCCTCCTGTCGGGCGCTTACAAACCCGCCGCCCATGAGCGCGTCGGCATCCTTCTGTGTGGCGCCAATGTCGATCTTGAGAAACTCGCCGCCGCGGTGTAGACTGTATGCCTGCATTCACGATGCCGTGTATTTTGCACTTGCATTCGCCTTTTGGCGCCGCTAGATTGTTGGTGCTCATGATCATCTCAACTCTGGGAGTGGATCCTCAAGATCCGCTCTTTTTGTTTTGGGGCCCACTCTGGTACACAGGGCCGGGATCCGAAGCGAGCCCCCGAACCCGTCCTTCTTCAAAATTGGACGCGACGCGGGGGCGGGACGTGATCGCGGGCGCCGACACGCGCCGCCGGTCTCCGACGCAGCCGTGTGACGGTCTGTTCCGCGCCTGCTCTGTTCCAGGTCCCTGAGAATTCGTTTTTGGTGTCTCACATCCCGCACGCTATGCCATCGCCCATCGCATCTGCCCCTGCTACTGGCTTCACGGATGATCGCTTCATCCGCGAGTTCGGCGTGGCTGCGGAGATTGCCGCGACCGTCGGTCCGGTCCTGGTGGATCTTGGCTATCGTTTGGTGCGCGTCACGGTTTCGGGCCGCGAAGGCCAGACGTTGCAGATCATGGCCGAACGCCCGGACGGCACGATGAGTGCCAACGATTGCGAGAAGGTCTCCAAGCAGGTGTCGCCGGTTCTCGACGTGATGGACCCCATCTCGGACGCCTATCGCCTTGAGATTTCGTCCCCCGGCATCGACCGGCCGTTGGTGCGCACGACCGATTTCGTCGACTGGGCCGGCTATGAGGCCAAAATCGAACTGACCGAGCCCGTCTCCGGCCGCAAGCGGTTTCGCGGCCACATTGAGGGTTTCGAGGACGGCGAAGTTCGCATGGATATCGAGATCGCTGCGGTGGGCAAGTCGCCCGTGCACGAAACGGTCGGCTTCCCGCTCGCTCTCGTCAAGGATGCGCACCTTGTTTTGACGGATGACTTGATCCGCGAGTCGCTGCAGCGCGCCAAGAAAGCCCGCGAAGCCAGCGGCGAGCCGCCGAGCCCGATGGACGGCTCCATCGATGACGGCGGGCTTGATGGGGTAGAAAAGGAATAAAGTTCGCAGTTGGTAGTTGGTAGTTGGCCAAGCAAACTGCGGAACGGAACAGTTACAAACTACAAACTACGAACTTTCTCAGACGCATACCAGGGACGAGACTTAAAATGGCGCAAGCTGCTGTCGCATACAATCGGGTCGAGCTGCTGCAGATCGCGGAAGCGGTCGCGCGCGAAAAATCCATCGACCGCAAGATCGTCATCCAGGCGATGGAAGACGCCATACAGAAGGCTGCGAAATCGCGCTATGGCGCCGAGAACGACATCCGCTGCGATATCGACACCAAGACCGGCGAGGCCAAGCTCAGCCGCGTGCTGACCGTCGTCGATGCCGTGGAGAACGACAGCACCCAGATCACGCTGCCCGACGCGCTGAAGCGCAACAAGGACGCTAAAGTCGGCGACCTGATCGCTGAGAGCCTGCCGCCCTTGGATTTCGGCCGCGTCGCCGCCCAGAACGCCAAGCAAGTCATCGTGCAGAAAGTGCGCGAGGCCGAGCGCGACCGCCAGTTCTCCGAGTATAAGGATCGCGTCGGCGAGATTGCCAACGGTACCGTCAAGCGCGCCGAATACGGCAACGTCATCGTCGACCTGGGCCGCGGCGAAGGCATCATCCGCCGCGATGAAATGATCCCGCGCGAAAACGTGCGCCTCGGCGACCGCATCCGCGCCTACATCTACAACGTCGAGCGCACGCAGCGCGGGCCGCAGATTTTTCTCTCGCGCGCCAAGCCGGAGTTCATGGCCAAGCTGTTCGCCCAGGAAGTGCCCGAGATCTACGACGGCATCGTGCAGATTAAATCCGTCGCGCGCGATCCGGGCAGCCGCGCCAAGATCGCCGTCATTTCCAAGGATCAGTCGATCGACCCGGTTGGCGCGTGCGTCGGCATGCGCGGCCAGCGCGTGCAGGCCGTCGTCGCGGAATTGCAGGGCGAGAAGGTCGATATCATCCAGTGGAAGGATGACGCAGCCGAGTTCATCGTCAACGCGCTCGCGCCCGCTGAAGTCAGCAAGGTGGTGCTCGACGAGGACACCAACCGCATCGAAGTGGTGGTACCGGAAACGCAGCTCTCGCTGGCCATTGGCCGCCGCGGACAGAACGTGCGGCTGGCCTCGCAGCTCACCGGATGGGATATCGACATCCTGACCGAACAGGAAGAAAGCGAGCGCCGCCAGAAGGAATTCGCGGCGCGCTCGGGCCTGTTCATGGAAGCGCTCGACGTCGACGAATACATCGCCCAGCTGCTCGCCACCGAAGGGTTCGAGACGATCGAAGAAGTGGCCTTCGTCGATCAGGGCGAAGTGGCTCGTATCGAAGGCTTCAACGACGAGTTCGCGGCCGAACTGCAGACGCGCGCCAAAGACTATCTGGAGCGCATCGAGACCGAACGCGACACCAAGCGCCGCGACCTCGGCGTGTCCGATGATCTGGCCAAGGTGCCGGGCGTCACGACGGCCGTCATGGTCGCGCTCGGCGAAGCCGGTGTCAAAACTGTCGAAGACTTCGCCGATTGCGCCACCGACGATCTGTTGGGCTGGACCGAACGTAAAAAGGAAAAAGACGCCGAGCCGGTGCGCCACAAGGGCCACCTCGCCGGCTTCGAGTTCAGTCGCCAGGAAGCCGAAGAGATGATTTTGCAGGCGCGCGTGCTCGCCGGCTGGATCACTGCCGACGACCTCGTAAAGATGAAGGCCGATGCGCAAGCTGCAGCGGAAGCGAAGGCGGCTGCCGATGCAGCTGCCCCCGCCGACGCCAAAGCCTGATCCGGACCATGACGGGAGGCACCCAACAGCGTGACTGGCGACAGACCGGCGATTGACAGCAGGCCGACCGATGCCGCGACAGCGGCAGCGGAGCGCGACCTGTTGCCGCTGCTGATGCCGGCGCGCCCTCCCCGTCCGTCAAAACCCGACAAGGATCGGCAACGCTTGTGCGTCGTCAGCCGTGCGGAATTGCCGCCGTCGCAGCTGATCCGCTTCGTAGCCGACCCCGACGATCGTATGGTCGCCGACCTTGCTGCCAAGCTGCCTGGGCGCGGCGTGTGGGTCACCGCCACCCACGCGGCCGTCACCGAAGCCGCCCGGCGCAACCTGTTCGCCAAGAGCTTGAAGCGCGCCGTCAAAGTCGATAAAGACTTGGCCAATCAGGTTGAAAACCTACTCGTCGCAGCCGTACGCCAGGATCTGTCGCTGGCGAACAAGGCGGGGCTTGTGACGAGCGGATTTTCCAAGGTGGAAATTACGCTTGAGCGCGGCACGGCCGTCGCGCTGATCACTGCCATCGACGCCAGCGCCGATGGCGCCGGCAAGCTGTCCCGCAAGTTCAGTGCTATACGCGCGGCAGCCGGTCGTGAGGCTCCGATAATTCAGGACCTCACAAGTGCTGATTTGGGTTTGGCCATGGGCGGGTCAAATGTGATACATGCTAGTCTTGCCAAGGGCGGATTGGCGCAACGTTTCATCAGCGGCTGCCAGCGCCTCAGGGATTATCGCATGAATTTCAGCGCCGTGCCCCCACTCGGGGCAGGCCCTCTCGAGGGTTCGGGCGCTGCAGACATTGGGACGCAGGGCGACGCTTGCGGCCACCCGGCCAGTATGCCGGCACACTTAGACGAGCACGCAGACAGACAAGACCAGTCGAGCGTCCAGTCGGCGCCGATCATTGACACGAATTCGGATCAGGTAGGTACGGATCAGGCATGAGCGATACCAAGGAAACCGCCGACAAGACCCTGCGCGTCCCACCCGCGGCTCCAGCAGGCGCGGCCGCGGGAGCGCCCCGCAAGACGTTGACGCTGACGCGCACCGTCGAGCAGGGCGCCGTGCGGCAGA
>JANYHP010000444.1 GCA_025359005.1 Hyphomicrobiaceae bacterium
ATCCGCGCCACCGCCGCCGCAACAAATGGCGGCACCGGTAGCGCCAGCATCCGATACAGGCGCCGCAGCGTTTCCAGATCGACCAGCAGGCTCGCCAATGCGTCCGGCGTCCGCCATATCGACGCGGCAGCTTTCGTCTCCTCGAGCGCGCTCGCCAGCGCCGTCGCAGCCCGCTGTGTCAAGCCGCGATCGTCGTCCATGCACAACCCGGCTTGCACAAGTGCTATCAGCCCAAGCACGCGCGCGGCGGCGTCTGCAGCCGTTGTCGGTGTCGCTCGCGTGGTGCTTTCAAGGCGTCGGATGTCGGCGTTCAGGGCCTCGAGCACCGCGTCGTAATGAACCGCGTCGTCTGTCTGGAGGAGCATGTCCGCGTGCGCCAGCCACGATAGCACCCGTCGCGCCACCACGGCGCCGACGTCTGCGACAACGTTACGACGACGTCCGAGCGTCAGCCAGTCCGCTACCAGCGCTTCCATATGCAGGGCGGCGTCGGAACCACTCGCTGCCGCCACGTGCCTGAGCCACGCAAACTCGTAAAGAGCGCGCGTCCACGCGTCCGGTGCCATCACGATTTCGAACGGCGTCCTCCCGGCCAGCACGATCGACGATCCCGCCAGCGCGAAGCGCCCGTCCGCCCATTCGGCATGGAACATTTCGTCGGCCGGCCGCAGGTTGGGCGGAATGGCACCGAGCACCAAGGTGCGCCGCCGGCCCCCCATGGTCGGCAGGAAGGCCCGTTTCAAGCGCGTCGACAGCAATGGCGTTGGCATGGCGTCCTCGTGGCTCCCGCACCGGAAAGAACGCAAAACGGCCGAACTGGCGTCGTGATAATGGCACTATGCAGCTCAGTCCTCTACCAAGCTTGCCGCCGCAAGGGGGCGATCGCGCACGCCTTCTCCACAAGTAGTTTGGCTGAGGCTACGGCCTGCCTGCGACACACGGTGCTTGCGAGATGGGGCATTGCATCCGCGCCGGCACCCGTTACCGTCCCACAATCGCACGCACCACGGAGCCGCCAACATGCCCACCCCCGCAGCATCCAAGCGCCAGAGCTTCACGGTCAGCCATCTCGACACCGCCCACTTCGACGCCGGCTTACGCTCGTACGCCCGCTATCGCGATCTCGGCATGACGGCTGCCACCGACGGCGCCGCCGTCGCTCATGTGATCAAGTTCGTGCCGCCCTGCACCGACGAGGTGCGCCAATGGCACACCCATGCCGTCGACTTCCAAATGATCTACGTGCTCAAAGGCTGGATCAAAACCGAGATGGAAGGTCGCGCACCCGAGATTATGAAACTTGGCAGCGCTTGGCTCCAACCGCCCAACATCAAGCATCGCGTGCTCGACTATTCCGATGATTGCGAAGTCCTCGAAATCGTCCTACCCGCCGACTTCAAGACTGAGATGTTTTGAGTGCGGCGCCGTCGTCGCTCCGTGCGCGTCAACCCACCGGCTCGCCGAGAAACGGCTTAAAATGCTTCACCACGGTCGCCCGCTCCAGCTCGCGCGCGATAACCACGAAGCGCGAGCGCTTGTCCGGCTCGCCGCTGGCATTCTTCGGCCAATCCTTGAGCACGTCGGGCGGGTAGAAGATGTGCTGCACCCCGTGCACCACGAACGGCTTCATCTGCTTCTCGATCGTGACGATGCCCTTCACCCGCAGCAACTTGTCGCCGTAAGCAGCTGCCAGCGTCTGCAACGCAAGGCTCAGTGCGTTGCCATCCAGTGGCGCATCGTAAATGACTGAGAACGAACTGACGCCATGCAGGTGCCCGTGCGCTGGGGCGTGCCCATGCGCATGATGATGCCCATGCCTATGCCCGTGATCGTGATGATCGTGGCCGCAGTCCGGCCCACACGTGTCATCGTGGCCGTGCGCCGCAGCGCCGCCGTCGAGCCACGCCACAGGGTCCGCTTCTGTCAATGCAGGCTCGTGCGCGCCAAGCCCGATCAGCCGCGCCGGCGCCGTCTCGCCCTTCACGATGTGCAGCATTTCCGCACCCTTGTTCAACGCGCGAATCATGCCTTCCAGATGTGCCACGTCGGCAGCGGATACGAGATCGGTTTTGGTGATCACGATTCTGTCGGCCAGCGCGATCTGCTTGGCCGGTTCGAACTGCTCGGCAATCTGCTTGGCGCCGAGTTGGGCATCCACCGTCGTGACGATGCCGTCGAGTTGGTAGACACGGAACGTGCCTTCGTCGGTCATCAGTGTGTGCGCGATGGGCGTCGGATCGGCGAGGCCCGAGGTTTCCAACACCACGCGGCGGATCGGCGGGATTGTGCCGCCGAGATGTTGGCCGTGCAGCTTGGCGAGCGCCTTGGTCAGATCGCCGCGCACCGCGCAGCACACACACCCCGACGGCAGCAGCACAGTGTCTTCGTCTGCCTTCTCCACCAACGCGTCGTCGAGGCCCACGTCGCCGAACTCGTTGATGATGACGGCCGTGCCGGCCATGGCCGGGTCCTGCAGCAGGCGGCGCAGCAGCGTTGTCTTGCCGGAGCCGAGAAAGCCCGTCAGCACCGTAATGGGGATTGCAGAGCTCATGCGCGGGGTCCGGAGAAGGGGGATCTGACAGTGGGCAGCAAAGCGGCAACGTAAGGCCATGCGAGCATGACGGCGAGCCCCGTGACGAACCCTGACACGTGCGCCGCGAAACTGATATTCGGCACACTGAGATCGATGACCACCTGCAACGTCAGCATCATGGCAAGGCTCGACAGCTTGCGGCTGTCGAAGCTCGCACGGTCGTGCAGCCAACTGGTCAGCACCAGTGCCGCCTCCGCGCCGAGCAGCGCGAAGATGGCGCCCGATGCGCCCACCAGCAGGCCATACCCCGTGTCGCCGATCGTCATCAGCCACAGCACGAACGCCGATGACGCCAGCCCACCGACCAGATAAATGACCAGCATGCGCGGCAGCCCCAGGATTGGCTCGAGCAGTCGTCCCAGCACCCACAGCACGAACATGTTGGTCGCCAGATGGATCGGCCCGAAGTGCAGGAAACACGCCGACAGCAGCCGCCACCACTGCCCCTGCTCCAGCACATCCGGTGGCCACAACGCGCCAAGCGCAATCAGCGTGTCCGAGTCCTGCGAACCGCCGGAATAGACTTCGGCGGCAAATGCCAGCAGGTTGAGCACGATCAGCGTGACCGTCAGCGGCGCCGTCAGAGCCGGGCTCCCCTTGCTGATCAGCGTCTGGATTGTGCGGCTCTCCAGGATGTCGAGTTCCGCGTTGGCCGTCGCCGACAGGGGTTCAGGCCGGTTTGCCGCCACGCTGTCCAGGTGCCGTTGCGCCGCGCGGCGCGTCACGTCTTTTGCCGCCGTCGCGGCAATGGTCGCGAGCATGCGTTGCCCTGGCGCTTGGTTGCCGCGGCTGTAGAGATAGCCGAGCGCCAGCCAGAACTGTTTGACGTCTTCGTCCATTTTGCGCAGCGGCCCGTCGAGCAGCGCGTGCACGCCGTCGGGTCGCCCACCAAACGCCAGCACGGTCATGCGGGTGACCGCAAACCCGGCGCCGCCGAGCAGGTCCCGCGCGCGCATGTACGCCCGCACCATAGCATCGCGCCGGCCGGTTTCGCCGAGCGCGCGAATCTCCAGCGGCTTGATGATGCCCGGCGCGTCCGCTGCCAGGTCCGCCTGCGCCAGCACGTCCGCCCAGTCGCGGCGCGTGGCGGCAGCCTGCACCAGGATCACCGGCCGGTATTGCGGCGGCACGCGCGCGGCCAAGTCTTCCAGTGCTCGCGTCTCCGTCTCGCTGCTTTGCGCGGCCGCCGCGACCAGCGCTGCATTGATGCGGTTGGCCTCCGAGGGGTGCAGCCACGCCGCCCACCGGGCATAGCCGACGGCCCCGTCTTGCCGCCCCATAACCGACTGCTGCTGCGCCATCCGTGCCAGCACCACCGGCGCCACGACGAACGGCACGAACACCGCCGCCACCAGCCAGCCGACGGCGTCCGGCGCCAGCCAGAAGGCGGCGAAGCCGACTGCCACGACGAGCGCGTTGACCAGCACCCAGCCGTAGCTGCCGGTCGGGCGATAAATCAGCGTCATGCCGGCCGCCATTGCCGAGACGGCCATGGCGTTGACGGCGAGGAAAAGTTGCAAGTCCATGGACGGTCGCCATCCTGCGATGTGTCGTGGCGTCCTGAGGCAGGGCGCTCACACGCGTCTTTTGCCAGCACATGATGCCCGAAGCGAGGCATTTAGACCTTCGTCGTGTGGGGCATCCAGCCTGCGCGGATTTGACCGAACCATTTCGTGCGGCGCCGGCGAGACCTTTTCTTGACACCCCGGAGCGGTGCTGCATAAGGTCCGCGCCGCAATGACCCTCACAGTTTCCGGCCTTTCCCCGCCTTTCTAGGGCGCTTCCATGTCGAACGACGATAAGACCGGCCCTCGCGCCGCCGACACGCTGTCGGCAGCTCAACGGGAGGCCCTCGGCAAGCGCGCCGCCGATATCGGGACGAAGATCGAAACTGCGAAAAACCGGCATGCCGCGCCGCATGTCGATACGCGCCAGGGCGATGCCATGGCACGTGGGATGAAGATTTCCGCCGAGTTGATCGGCGGCGTGCTTGTGGGCGGGGGTATCGGCTGGCTGCTGGATAAGTGGCTGGACAAATCACCGTTGTTTTTCATTGTATTTTTCTTGGCTGGTACCGCGGCGGGGATGCTCAATATCATCCGTCAGGCCAAGCGAGAGAAAACGCCGCCGGCACCCTCTGTCAGAGATGACGAGGACGACGACAAATAAGGGGCCTCGCGGCTTGCGAGGGGTTGAGACGTGGCATCTGGTGGTGGTGGGCACAGCCCCATCGAACAATTCGCACTGCAGACATTGATGCCGTTGAAGCTGTTTGGCTTCGATGCGTCGATCACCAATTCGACGGCCTTTATGCTCGGGTCGGTGGGGCTGATCTGCGGCTTCCTTTATCTGGCGACCAAGAATGCGGCAGTTGTTCCGGGCCGCCTGCAGGCGTCGGCCGAGATGCTCTACGATTTTGTCGCCGGCACCGTTCGAGATAACTTGGACGACGGCCACGAAGGCAAGAAGTTTCTGCCCTTCGTTTTCGCGCTTTTTGCCTTCGTGTTGGTGGCCAATTTCCTCGGCATGATCCCCGGCTTCTTCACCGTCACCAGCCACATCGTCATCACGGCCGCGCTCGCGCTGCTGGTCATCACCACCGTGCTGCTTTACGGGTTCGCGCGTCACGGCTTCGGCTTCCTCAAGCTGTTCGTGCCTTCGGGCGTTCCCGTCTGGT
>JANYHP010000065.1 GCA_025359005.1 Hyphomicrobiaceae bacterium
AGCGTATCGCGTGCATCGCCGACGACCGCGCCCGACTTGATCTGATCGAACAGCCACGCCCCATCGCCCACATCACCGAACAGCACCGCGCCGATCAGCCGATCGTCGCCGATCACGAGGCGCTTGTAGACGCCGGCCGAACGATCGTGCAGCACGATCTCGTTGCGCCCCTCGCCCTCGGCGAAATCACCGGCGGAAAACAGGTTTATACCGGTTACCTTCAGCCGCGTCGCCACCGCGCTCGGTGCGAACCGCGCCGCCGTGTTGCCCGCAAGTTGCCCCGCCAGAACGCCCGCCATCTCATAGAGCGGGGCGACGAGGCCAAACACCTGGCCCTGCACTTCCGCGCATTCCCCGATGGCATAAACATTTGCGTCGCTGGTGCGCATGCCGTCGTCCACGACGATCCCGCGATTGACGGCGAGCCCCGCATCCTTGGCCAATTGCGCATTGGGCCGGATGCCGACAGCCATCACCACGAGATCGGCCGGAATGCGCGTGCCGTCCGCCAGCACCACGGCTTCGACCCGCTTCTCACCGAGGATCGCCTTGGTGTTGGCGCCGGTGTGCACAGCAATACCGCGCGCCTCGATCGCGCCTTGCAGCAGGCGACCGGCCGTCGGATCGAGCTGGCGCTCCATCAAGGTCGGCGCGAGATGAATCACGGTCACCGTCATGCCTCGCTCGCGCAGACCAACGGCCGCCTCCAGTCCCAGCAACCCGCCACCGATGACGACGGCCGAACCGCGCGCCTGCGCCATCAGCATCATCGCATGCACGTCATCAAGATCGCGGTAGGTCAGGACGCCCGCGAGTGTGTGACCCGGCACCGGGATGATGATCGGCAACGACCCGGTGGCGATAACCAGTTTATCGTAAGCCGCGGTGATCCCGCGCGCCGACGTCACTGTCTTGGCCGTGCGATCAATCGCCGTGATCGACGCGCCTTTATAAAGCGTAACACCGTGTTTGACGTACCAGCCGTCGCCGTGAATGACGATATCGTCGAACGACTTCTCCCCCGACAGCAGCGGCGACAACATGATCCGGTCGTAGTTGACGCGCGGCTCGGCGTTAAAGATCGTCACATCGAAGCGGTCCGGCGCATCGGCGAAAAGCTTTTCCAAGGCGCGCCCAGGCGCCATGCCGTTGCCCACTACGACGAGCCGTTGCTTTCCAATCGTTCCCGCACGCAGCGGCGACTGGCTCATGCCACCGCCTCGACGTAACTGTGGCGCTCATAGAGGAACTGCAGCACCGCTTCACGCGCCGCGATATAGTCAGGCTGCGACACGAGTTCCAGCCGATTGCGCGGCCGCTCAAGGTCGATGCTCAAAACTTCGCCGATGCTCGCGGCCGGACCATTGGTCATCATCACGATGCGATCCGACAGCAGCACCGCCTCGTCGACATCGTGCGTGATCATGATCATGGTGTTACCCAGGCGGCTATGGATCTCCATCACCTGCTCTTGCAGATGCGCACGCGTCAGTGCATCCAGCGCGCCTAACGTCTCATCCATCAGCATCACCTTCGGCTCCATCGCCAGCGCCCGCGCGATGCCGACACGCTGCTTCATGCCGCCGGAAATTTCGGCAGGCCGCTTGGCGCTCGCGTGCGTCATCTGCACGAGCGCCAGATTGTGCATTGTCCACTCGTGCCGCTCGGGCTTGGACTTCATTCTGCCGAACACCTGATCCACCGCCATCCGCACGTTGTCGTAGACAGTGAGCCACGGCAGCAGCGAATGGTTCTGGAAGACGACGGCACGGTCGGGGCCGGGATCGTCGACCTGCTTGTCCTCCAGCAGAATGGCGCCGGACGTCACCTTGGTCAGCCCCGCGATCAGATTGAGCAACGTGGACTTGCCGCACCCGGAATGGCCGATAATACTGATGTATTCGCCTTTCTCGATCGACAGACAGACGTCTTGCAGCACCACCGACGTCGCGCCGGCGCGTGTGAACGCCTTGTCGACATGATCGACCCGGAGAAAGGGACGCCCGGGAACGGTGACGCGTGGCTTGGTGTGGGGGATCGGATCGACACGGGCAATCATGGTGATCTCCTCAGGAAGCGAGCGTGCCGCGGGTGGCGACCGAACCGATGGCTGCAACGACGCGATCGAGAATGAAACCAACGACGCCGATATAGACCAGCGCCACGACGATATCGGGCAGCTTCGACGAGTTCCACGCATCCCAGATGAAGAAGCCGATGCCGACGCCGCCGGTCAGCATTTCGGCCGCAACGATCGCCAGCCACGAGAGACCAATGCCGATGCGCAGCCCCGTGAAGATATAGGGCGCCGCCGAGGGGATCATGATGCGCCAGAAGAACTGCGCCTGGTTCAGCCGCAACACGGCCGCGACGTTGCGATAGTCCTGCGGAATATTACGGATACCGACGGCCGTGTTGATGATGATGGGCCAGACGGCGGTTATGAAGATCACGAAGATTGCCGACGGTGCACTGTCGCGGAAAGCCGCCAGTGCGATCGGTAGCCACGCCAGCGGCGGCACGGTGCGCAACACCTGGAAGATCGGGTCGAGACCGCGCATGGCCCACACGCTCTGGCCGACGAGCGACCCGAGCAGCACGCCGACGAACGCCGCGATGCCGAAACCGGCGATGACGCGTTGCAGGCTGGTGGCGACGCGCCACCCAAGTCCGATGTCCTGCGGTCCGTTGACGAAGAACGGCTGAGTAATGAGGTCCGATGCTTCCGTCCAGATGCGCGATGGCGACGGCAAGGTCGCCTTTGGACCCGAGCAGGTAATCTGCCAGATCATCAGCAACAGCCCCAACACGACGAGCGGCGGGATCGTCACCGATAGAAAATGGGCAAATGCCTTGCCGCCTATTGATTGCTTGACCGCACTAGCAGCAGGTCGGCTGGGCGCTGGCGCAGGCTGCGGTGTGACAGGTGCCGCAGCGCGTTGCACGACCGGCGCCAGAGCAGGCACGTCAGGCCGTTCCGCGACGCTCGCAGCCGTAATCGGTAGTTGCACCACGTTGCTCCCCTCGGCAGGTCTCGCCGTCGCATCGATTGGCGCTATGCTGTGAGGCAATGAACCCTTGACCGGCGCGATCATGCTGAACTCTCCTGATGGTCTGCCGACGACGAGACCTGCCAACGCGTCACGCAATGCGCTTGATCGCGAGTGATTTGAGGTAGGCGTGCGGGTCGGCTGGATCGAACGACTTGCCGTCAAAGAATGTCTCGA
>JANYHP010000473.1 GCA_025359005.1 Hyphomicrobiaceae bacterium
CGGCTTCTTGCCCAGGAACAACTTGATCTTCCCCACCGTGTCCGGATTCTTGTCTTGCAGGGTCACGATGATCAGGTCATCGACGTCCTGTGCTTCAAGCACACTCGCATCGCGCAGCAGGTCTACGTCCTTGCGCAGCAACAGCCGGAAAGGCGTGCGATCGAGTTCCCAGCTGCTGTCGGTTTTCAAATCGAGATCCTGAATCGACAGCATTTTCCCGTCAGAAACAATGATCATTTTGCTTCCCAAACCGTAATCGAAACGAAAGCGGCCCGGCTGTTTGATGAAAAACTTGCCGCGCAGATGCTTGCCGTCCGCGTTGGTTTGTTGGAACGACCCCTTTATCTGCTTCAAATCGTTGAAGTACTTGCTGACGTCTTTGACCGCTGCGGTCTGCTTCTCGTCCAGCACAAGGCCCGCCGCTGCCGGTGCTTTTGTCACCGCAGTCGGGTTCCAGGTCTGCGCCGGTGCGCTGCCTGACGTCCCGGCAGCCGGGGCCTGCGCACGCGCACCCGGCGCCAGCGCGAGGGTGGCAAACAGGGCCAAGCCGGCCAGCGCCTTCAAGTTTGTTCGCGCGTCCATCATCATCCTGTCCAGTCCCCGAATTCAGCAAACGAGTAGCGCAGCGAGCCACCGGCCACGCTCGTCACAAACGAACCGCGCAAGGCATGCCCCGTGGCGTGCTCCATCGCGTGCACATAGTCCGCATGCCCGTGTCTCGACAATAAGACCGCACCGTGGCGGAACCACGGAACCGGGGAAAAACCTTGGGATTATCCGCCGCACCGACCCCGGACACACGCGTCAGCCCGCGTCGGGTTCTGCGCCGGCATCCGCCTGCGAAGTCCGCAGCTCCCGCTTGCCGGCCGCGTTTGCCGGCCCGACAATGCCATCCTGTTCCATACGCTCTATCAGATCGGCCGCGCGATTGTAGCCGATGCCGAGACGCCGCTGCAGATAGCTGGTCGACGCTTTCAGATCGTTCCGAACCAGGGCCACGGCGCGATCGTAGAGGTCGTCCTCGTCCAGCACCTCAGCCGCCTTCTGTGGCGCATCCGCATCTGGCACGTCGGTGATACCGTCCACGTAGTCCGGCGCCCCGAGCGTCCGCAGATACGCAGCGATCGCTTCGACCTCCTCGTCCGACACGAACGGCCCGTGCACCCGCAACACCTGCCCCGTGCCCGACGCATAGAGCATGTCGCCCTGGCCCAACAGTTGCTCCGCCCCCTGTTCGTTGAGGATCGTGCGGCTGTCGATGCGCGACGTGACGCGGAACGAAATGCGGGTAGGGAAGTTCGCCTTGATAGTGCCCGTGATGATGTCGACTGATGGCCGCTGCGTGGCCATGATCAAATGGATGCCGGCCGCCCGCGCCATCTGCGCCAACCGCTGCACCGCGAATTCGATCTCCTTGCCCGCCACCGCCATCAGGTCGGCAAACTCGTCGACGACGACAACGATATGCGCCATCGGGCTAAGATCCACCTCAGCCACCGCTGCCGGCAGCGACGTGCCCTGCCCGCCGTGCAAGTCATCGCGCTTCTTCGCGTTGCGCACCCGGTTGTTGTAGACCTCGATATTGCGCACCGACAATGCCGACATACGCTTGTAACGGCTTTCCATCTCGCCCACCGCCCAGTTGAGCGCAGCGACTGCCTTGTTTGGGTCCGTGACCACCGGCGTCAACAGATGCGGAATCCCGTTATAGACCGACAGCTCAAGCATCTTCGGATCGATGAGGATAAGGCGGCACTCGTCAGGCGGCAGCTGATAGAGCAGTGACAGGATCATCGCGTTCACCCCCACCGACTTGCCAGCACCCGTGGTGCCGGCCACGAGCAGGTGCGGCATCCGTGCGAGATCGGCGATGATCGGGTTGCCACCGATGCCCTTGCCCAGTGCCAATGGCAGCTTAGCCTCACTTTTGCGGAACAGATCCGATTCGAGCAGTTCGCGCAGGCCCACGCTTTCGCGCTCAGCATTTGGCAATTCGATGCCAATGGCGTTGACGCCCGGCACCACGGCGATCCGAACAGCGCGCGCACTCATCGACCGCGCGATATCATCCGCCAGCCCAATCACACGCGACGACTTCGTCCCCCGCGCCGGCTCGAATTCGAACAACGTCACCACCGGCCCCGGCCGCACCGCCGTAATTTCGCCCTTGACGCCAAAGTCGCCAAGCGTCTCCAGCAACAGCCGTGACCGCTCGCGCAGAACCTCCCTATCGGCCGCGGGATCGCCGCGCGTCGCAAGCGTTGCCCGCTTCAACAGGTTGAGCGAAGGCCGCTTATAGTGTTGCGTCAACGGCGCATGCCGGCGCATGCCGCCCGTCAGGCGTTCGAAAAACCCACCTGGCGCAACCGTGACCGCACGCGACGACGCATCCACCCGCAACGACGGCATCACGATCTCTGGTTCGATCACCTCGTCCACAGCCGCAGCAGCCGGCGCCGGGTCCCCGATACTCAATCGCATGGGCGCAAAGCGCTCCGCAATCTTGCGGCTCTCGTGGTCCGTGTCGCGGTCAAAGCCGATTTCACTTGTGCGCGTCTCCGTGCCTGCTGGCTCCTGCTCCTTCGGCTGCACGACCTGCGCCGGCATCGGAGGCGTTGGCGCAGGCATGTGGTGCTGGGGCTGCATCGGTGCGGGCGCATAGGCGTGCGGCGCCTGCCGCATGGGCATTGGCTGATACACCGGCTGCGGGCGCAACGGATAGGCTTGCGGCCAGCCCGGTGCGCCCGGCGGCTGCGCCATCATCGGACGCGGCTGCGGGGCGTGGTAGGGGATAGGGGGCTTATAGCCCGGATGCGGCGCACCCTGCGGGTAGGGTGCCGGCTGATAGCGATAGGGCGTCGGCTGTTGCACCGGCGCTTGCGTAATCGGACGTGCACCAAACTCCGCTGCTGGCAGCGTTTGCACGGCGGCCTGCACCGGCATCGCAGCGGTGTGCACCGGTTGCCCGGGTGCGTTCGACGGAACCTGCCGCTCGGCAGCCGCAGGCATCACCTGCGTGTGCGCACCTTTGGAAAACCAATGCTTGGCACCCCCGAGACCGACGGCGCCAGCGTCACCGCGACCATTGAACAGCGCCCGAAATTCGCCCTTCGTCAAACCCAGACTGCGCTGCAGCCCCAGCAGGCCGACGGCCAGGCCGAAAATACCGGCGGCGGCACCGGCCCGCGACGCATTGATCATCGACAGCAAGCCAACCAGCCGGCCGTAAGCGAGGTCGCCCATCATGCCACCGTAACCGTGCTTCAGCGGCCACGCCGCAATCATCGGCAACGCCGAGAACGCCAGCGCCAGCCCGACAACGGCGAGCGGCGCGAAGACGATTTTGGTTTTCGAATGTGACAGGCGCCCATCGTCCATCAACTGAACCGCCCAATAGGCCGGCGGCAGCACGGCGATCATGCTGGCAAGCCCCAGCATCTGCACCATCAGGTCGGAGACGATGGCACCAAGCGGACCCATCCAGTTGCGCACACCGCCGCTGGCCGCATGCGTCAAGCTCGGGTCCGTCACCGACCACGTCAGCAGGCTGAAGGCCGCGGCCGTGCACAAACCGAGCAGCAGCCAGCCGCCACCACGGCGCGCCATCGCGCCGACGCGCCCGGCAGCCTTGGGCGCCGGATCGGGCACGCGGATCGTCTCGGCCGGGCCGCGCAATACCTGCGACAGGCCGGTGGGATCGGTTACGCCAGGACCATAATAAGACATGAACGCACGACTGGGTTACGCGGTGACTTGAACAATTCTTGTCAGCGCCTCCCGGATCGTCGCCACGTCATGCACAAGCGCGACGCGGATGTAATCATGCCCCGGATTGAACCCTTGCGGGTCGTCCTGGGCCAGGAAGCCACCTGGGGTCACCTTGACACCGGCATCTTTCCATAGGGTTACCGTCGCGTTCGTTCCCCCGCCCAAATGCTTCATATTGAGCCATAGGAAGAAAC
>JANYHP010000474.1 GCA_025359005.1 Hyphomicrobiaceae bacterium
GGCTTCCGCCGGTTGGTCGTCGTCACCTCGAATTACCACATGCCGCGCACCCTGATGGAGCTGCGCCGCGCCCTGCCCGACACCGAACTCGTGCCGCACGCCGTCATCTCGCGCCATTATCGTCCCGAGGAATGGTGGCGGCACCCGGCTGCGGTAAAATTGACAGCCGTGGAATACCTGAAGTACCTGCGTGCAACGGGCCGCTGGCTGGCCAGCGAAGCGGTTTTGCTTGCCAGTGCGCCATCGCTTCCCGCGCCCCCCACGACTGAGCTATCATTGCAGCCGCCACAGCCCCCCGGCATCTGATCAGGTCGGGCGGAGGCGGCGTGTGCCACTCTTTGCCGGACCGGATCGGGAATGTTGAGATCATTGCTCTACGCCGTCACCTTCTACCTGACGACGGCGGTGATGCTGGTGGGCGGGTTCTGGCTGCTGGCCGCGCCGCGCTCTTGGGCCATGGCCGGTTTGGCGCTGCACGGTCGCATCTGCACCTGGCTTCTCGGCGTCATCTGCGGCACGCGGCTGGAGGTTCGCGGCCGCGAGAACCTGCCCGCGGGCGCTTGTTTGGTGGTCGCAAAGCACCAATCCGCCTGGGATACCTTCGGCCTCATCCCGTTGTTCCGTGATCCGGCGCTGGTCGCCAAGGCCGAGCTGAAATGGATCCCCGTCTATGGCTGGTTCTGCGTCAAGTTCGAACACATCCTCGTTGAGCGCGGGCGCGCCGCAGCGTCCCTCAAGAAAATGCTGGTCGATGCTCGTGTGCAAGCTGCCAAGGGCCGACAGATCGTCATTTTCCCCGAAGGGACGCGAACTGCGCCCGGTGCCGCACCAGACTACAAGCCCGGTTACGTGGCACTCTACGAAAGCCTCCAAGTGCCGTGCGTGCCGCTCGCGCTCAATTCCGGCCTGTTCTGGCCGCGCCGCACGTGGCGCCGCTACCCCGGCACGATCGTCATCGAATTCCTGCCAGCGTTGCCAGTTGGCATGCCCCGCGCCGAGTTCCGCCGCACCGTTGAGACAAGTATCGAGGAGGCCTGCACCCGTCTGATCGCCGAAGCGGCCGGGAGTGGTGATACAGCACCCGAGGCTGAACAGCGAGCGAGGTCGAATGTTGAGTGATCAAATAAAGAACATTAATAGAACATTCTATTGACAAAAACGAGCATTGGCCCTATTTTTCCCCAGTGTCTGCGCTTTTAGGCTCAACTTCGCCGCCGGTTTGCGCAGGGTCGTCGTCAGGAGACAGGGCCTCTGTCATGTCAGTGCCAATCCCAGTACAGCCGGACAGTGCCGACTGGCCGCTCATCGCCCGGGAAATCTGGGACATGAAGTATCGGCTCAAGGCAGCCGACGGCACACCGGTCGATGCGGCGTTCGCCGATACGGTTGCTCGTGTGGTGACCGCGGTCGCCGCGGCCGAGGCCCCCGCCGATCGAGCGATCTGGGCCGCGCGCTTTACCGAGGCGATGGGTGCGCGTGAATTTCTGCCCGGTGGCCGCATTCTTGCCGGCGCCGGTGCCAAGCGTCGCGTCACACTCTTCAACTGCTTCGTGCTCGGCCGCATCGAGGATGATCTCGGCGCCATCCTGGACGCAGTGAAAGAAGCAGCGCTGACCATGCAGGCGGGCGGCGGCATCGGCCACGACTTTTCCACGTTGCGTCCGAAAGGGGCGCTCGTGCGCTCCATCGGCGCGGACGCGTCCGGCCCCCTCGCCTTCATGGATATCTGGGACGCTATGTGCCGCAGTGTGATGTCGGCGGGCACCCGACGCGGCGCCATGATGGCGACGTTGCGGTGCGATCACCCCGATATCGAAGCGTTCATCGACGCCAAGCGCGAGCCGGGCCGATTGCGGAACTTCAATCTGTCCGTGCTGGTCACCGATGCCTTCGTCGCAGCCGTCCGCGAGGGCGCACCGTGGCCGCTGCAGTTCGGCGGCACGCTCTACAAGACCGTCGACGCGCGGGCGCTTTGGGCACGCCTGATGCGGGCGACCTACGACGTGGCCGAGCCAGGCGTCATTTTCATCGATCGCGTCAATGGCCTGAACAATCTCGGCGACTGCGAGACGATAGCGGCCACCAACCCCTGCGGCGAGCAGCCGCTGCCACCTTACGGGGCCTGCTTGCTCGGCGCGCTCAATCTGGCGCGCCTAGTGCGGGACCCGTTTTCGGCCGCAGCCCACCTCGACGAACAGCGGTTGGCCGTGCTCGCGCGCGTTGCCGTCCGCTTTCTCGACAATACCATTGACGTCTCGCGCTACCCGTTGCCGGCTCAGAAGCGCGAGGCGTTGTCCAAGCGCCGCATAGGCCTCGGCGTGACGGGGCTTGCCGATGCGCTAATTCAACTCGGCGTTCGCTATGGTTCGGCCGAAGCGGTCGCTCTGGTCGATCGCTGGCTCCGGCTCATCAAGCTGGCGGCCTATGAGACGAGCGCGGCGCTCGCCATGGAAAAAGGAGCATTCAAGCTCTGCGATGCGGAAGCGCTGCTGGCGCGGCCCAATCTCCTCGATCTGCCGGTGGACCTGCGCACAGCCATCGCCGCCCACGGCTTGCGTAACGGCGTACTGACCACGATCGCGCCTACGGGCACGACGTCCATGCTGGCGGGAAACGTTTCCAGCGGCATCGAGCCGGTCTTCGATCTCGCCTATTCGCGCCGCATCCTTGCCGCCGATGGCTCCACCCGCATCGACAAGGTGCAGGACTACGCCTATCGCGTGTTCAACGAGATGGCGGGCACGCGGGCCGACCGGCAGGCCGCTCTGCCTGCAGCATTCGTCACGACAGCGGATTTGTCGCCTCGCGACCACCTCGTCATGCAAGCGGCGGCGCAGGCCCACATCGACAGCGCCATCTCTAAAACCATCAATTGCCCCGCCGCCATTGCCTTCGCCGATTTCGAGCAAATCTATCTCCAAGCCCACGCCCTCGGTCTCAAGGGGTGCACGACCTATCGTCCAAACAACGTCACCGGATCAATCCTGTCGACAGAACCCGCCGCGGGCGATGGCGCAGGGCAGGGGGCGCTGCCGTACGCCGCAAAACCGCCAACAGCTGCGGACATTGCCTCATCAGTCGCCGTGTCAGCCCCTTTGGCGCTGATGCGCCAGCCAGAGGCCCGGTCCGCCGATACCCAAGTGGCCGCGCTGCGGGCGTCCGCCACCGCCGACGTCATCTACATGTCCAAGCCCTTGGAGCGGGAACCCGTGCTCGCTGGTCTGACCTATAAACTCAAGTGGCCACGCAGCGAGCATGCCATCTACATCACCATCAACGACATCGAGCACGACGGTCGCCGCCGGCCTTTCGAGATCTTCATCAACTCCAAGAACTTGGAGCACATCGCCTGGTCGCTGGCGCTCACGCGCATGATCAGTGCCGTCTTCCGCCGCGGCGGCGACGTGAGCTTCGTCGCCGAAGAATTGAAGGCGGTGTTCGATCCGCAGGGCGGGGCCTGGGTCGATGGCCGCTATGTGCCGAGCCTGCAGGCGGCCATCGGCGGCGTTATCGAAAGCCATTTGCGGCACATCGGCGAGGGTCTCCGCCATGGGGAACCTCAAGTGGCAATGACCACGACTGGACCTCCGCCCCTCCTGCCAGCCGGTGCGGCGCTAGCCAGATCACCCACCAACGCGCCGTCGCGGTCGGGCATACCGGGCTTGGCCGACCCGCCTTCCGATCTCTGCCCGCGGTGCGGCGACGCCGCTCTCGTTCGAACCGATGGCTGCGTCAGTTGTCGCAACTGCGGCCTGTCGCGCTGCGACTAGCCGCAGTCCACAGTGCGTGACGTGCTTCCGGCAACTTCGGCCAGAACGCGTGGCCAAAGCAACGGCGCCCGCGACCCGACGGGCGGACAAGCGGTTCGTCGCCATCCGCCAATACGACCACCAACGAGGCCGCACCCTCGGGCGTCTCGTTGGCTCCACGGCTGATAACAGCACTCACGGGCGTCCGAAACCGTCCTGCGGTTCTGGACCGACATCGGCACTTGAAAGGTGATTGGTATGCGTCCACACACGGCATCGACGCACTCGACCCGCCCGGGCCGTGTCGCGCGCCGGTCGCATCGCTGGGCCTCGCCGGGCGCCTCCCGCGCCCGCCCAACACTATTTCCGGTACGCCGCCAGCACCGCCTCGCCATCCGCGCCCGCCTTCTTGAGCCAGCCCGCGGTCAGGTCTTCGCCGAATTTCTTGAGGCCGGCCGCCAGTTCAGGCGACGGTGGCAGCACCTTCATCCCCTTGGCCTTCAACTCGCCCAGGTACCAACCGGCCTTTTCTTCCGCCGTCTTCCACCCGCGCACCTCGGCTTCCTTGGCTGCCGTCAGCAGGGCCTCCTGCTGGTCCTTTGGCAGCGCATCGAAGGCCGCCTTGTTGACGAAGGTCAGGTTCTTCGGGATCCACGCCTGCGCGTTATAGAAGTGATCGAGGCTTTCCCAAGTCTTGCTGTCGTAGCCGGTCGAGCCCGACGAGACGTAACTATCGACGACGCCGGTCGCCAGTGCCTGCGCCAGTTCGGCCGCCTGGATCGTGACCGCCTGGGCGCCGGCCAATTCGGCAATGCGCGCAGTGCCGGCATTGTAGGTGCGGAACTTCAGGCCCTTCATGTCGG
>JANYHP010000507.1 GCA_025359005.1 Hyphomicrobiaceae bacterium
TCCGAAGGCGGCGACACACTCGGCGTCGTCACCTCCGGCGGCTTCGGCCCCAGCGTCAACGGGCCGATAGCGATGGGCTACGTCCAAACATCACACGCCGCACCCGGCTCAAAGCTCTCACTGATCGTGCGCGGCAAGCCACTGCCTGCCGTCGTGGCACCCATGCCGTTTCATCCGCATCGATACGCAAGGAAATAGCTATCGAGCACGAAGGGCTGCTCGCCCGTCGTGCTCCCCCGCCAGGGCTTCCGCCCTGGACCCGTCCATTAAGGCGGGTTTCCAAAGGGCGAGCCCTTTGGCGGGGTCAAAGGGGCCCCGCGTGCGCAGGCACGCATCGCGGAACGCCCCTTGGCTTGTTGTCTCCCAACCCCAAGGATCATCGCCATGACCACCAAATACTCCAAAGACCACGAATGGATTTCCGTCGACGGCACGACCGGCACGATCGGCATCACCGACCACGCACAGCACGCGCTCGGCGACGTGGTGTTCGTCGAAGTGCCCGACGTTGGGCGCGCCCTCAAAGCCGGTGACGCCTGCGCGGTGGTCGAAAGCGTGAAGGCGGCCAGCGACATCTACGCGCCCGTCTCCGGCGAAGTGATCGCGGTCAACGATACGATCGTGGCCAACAGCGCGCTCGTCAACGAGAGCGCCGAGAGCACGGCGTGGTTCTTCAAGATCAAACTGTCAGACCCCAAAGAACTCGACGCGCTCATGGACAAGGCCGCCTACGACACGTTCGTCGCCGAGAGCGCGTGAGGGCAGACGACACCGCCCCTCATCGTCACCCCGGCGCAGGCCGGGATGACGAAACGTCGTGATGATCGTCACTTGTGGAGACCACATGCGCTATCTGCCCCTGACCGACGCTGACCGCCGCGAGATGCGCGCCAAGATCGGCATCAAGTCGATCGACGACCTTTTCGCCGGTGTACCCAAGGACAAGCTGTTGTCCGAATTGCCCAACCTGCCGCGCGCGCAAAGCGAGATGGAGGTTGAACGCGCGTTGAGCACCATGGCCGCCCGCAACACGCCCGCCGGCAGCGTGCCGTTCTTCGTCGGGGCAGGCGCCTACAAACATCACGTGCCGGCCACCGTGGATCACCTGATCCAGCGCTCGGAGTTTCTCACCAGCTACACCCCCTATCAGCCGGAAATCACGCAAGGCACGCTGCAGGTGCTGTTCGAGTTCCAGACGCAGGTCGCGCGTCTCACCGGCATGGATGTGGCGAATGCCTCCATGTACGATGGCTCCACCGGCGCCGCCGAAGCGGTCCTCATGGCGCACCGCATCACGCGACGGAAAAAGGCTGTTATCAGCGGAAACTTGCATCCGCACTATGCGGACGTGATCAAAACTTTGTCCCATCACGGCAGCGCCGAAGTGGCGGCCCAACCGGCGGCACCGCTCGGCGACGAAGACATCGCCAAGGCCATCGACGCCGGCACAAGCTGCGTCGTCGTGCAGTACCCCGACGTGTTCGGCCACGTCCGCGACCTCCAGCCAATCGCCGACGCAGCCCACATGGCGGGCGCGCTTTTGATTGTTGTCGTCACCGAAATCGTCGCGCTCGGCGCGCTCAGGTCTCCCGGCGAGATGGGCGCCGACATCGTCGCAGCCGAAGGCCAATCGATCGGCAACGGCCTCAACTTCGGGGGCCCCTACGTGGGGTTGTTTGCAACGCGCGATAAATTCGTGCGCCAGATGCCGGGCCGCCTGTGCGGCGAGACGGTGGACGCGGAAGGCCGTCGCGGCTTCGTGCTCACGCTGTCGACGCGCGAGCAGCACATCCGCCGCGAAAAAGCGACCAGCAACATCTGCACCAACTCCGGGCTCTGCGCCCTCGCCTTCACCATCCACATGACGCTGCTTGGCGAAGCGGGCTTGCGCCGGCTCGCAGCCCTCAACCATGCGCACGCCTGCGACCTCGCCGACCGACTGGCCAAGATCAAAAGCGTGACAGTCCTCAACGATGCGTTTTTCAACGAGTTCACGATCCGCGTTCCCGGCGACGCACAAGCCGTGCTCGACAAACTCGCCGATCGCAACATCCTCGGCGGCGTCCGCGCCTCCCGCCTCTACGGCAGCGGCGCGGGTGTCGATGATCTGATCCTAGTCGCATCGACAGAATGCAATACCGAGGCCGACCGGGTGGCCTACGCCAACGCACTGAAGGAGGCGCTGTAATGCCGATGAACACTCAAGGCCGCCCCACGCAAGCTGGCACCGCCACACGTTCCGCCGTCGCAACTTTTTCTGGCAATCGCGGCCTCGACCACGAGGAAGCGCTGATTTTCGAAATCGGCACGACGGAAAAATCAGGCGTCGACTTGCCCGCTCCCCCCAAGCACACATCCCGCCTCGGCGGTCTCGAGCGCAAAATGCCGATAGGTCTGCCCGGCCTCTCCGAGCCGGAGGCAATGCGCCACTACGTGCGCCTCAGCCGCATGAACTACGCGATCGACAGCGGCATTTATCCGCTTGGCTCATGCACGATGAAACACAACGCGCGGCTCAACGAGAAGATGGCGCGCCTCGCCGGCTTCGGCGACATCCATCCGCTGCAGCCGCAAAAAACCGTGCAAGGCGCGCTGGAACTCATGGAGTTGCTCGGCACGTATCTCATGGAACTGACCGGCATGCCCGCCGTTGCGTTGTCGCCGAAAGCGGGCGCGCACGGCGAGCTGTGCGGCATGCTCGCCATCAAGGCCGCGCACGATGCACAAGGCTCCAAGCGCAACGTCGTGCTGGTGCCGGAAAGTGCGCATGGCACCAACCCCGCCACCGCCGCGTTCATGGGTTACAAGGTGAAATCCATTCCCGCCCGCCACGACGGAACGGTGTCGGTCGATGCTGTTAAATCGGCGCTTGGCCCCGACGTGGCCGCCATCATGCTGACGAACCCGAACACGTGCGGGTTGTTTGAGCCGGAAGTGGCGGCGATTGCCGATGCCGTTCACGCGGCCGGCGCCTACTTCTACTGCGACGGTGCCAACTTCAACGCCATTGTCGGCAAGGTGCGGCCGGGCGATCTCGGCATCGACGCCATGCACATCAACCTGCACAAGACGTTCTCCACCCCGCATGGCGGCGGCGGCCCCGGCTCCGGCCCTGTGGTGCTCTCGGCGGCACTCGCGCCTTTCGCGCCTGTACCGTTCGTTGCTAAAACCAAGAGCGGCTACCGCATGGTCGAGGACACCGGTGTCGACGAGGCCAAGTCTGCCTTTGGCCGCCTCACTGCCTTTCATGGCCAGATGGGCATGTTCGTCCGCGCGATGGCCTACATGCTGAGCCACGGGTCGGATGGCATGCGCCTCGCCTCCGAAGACGCCGTACTCAATGCCAACTACATCCGCGCCGGGCTGAGCGACCTGATGAGCCAGCCGTTCGGTGACAAGCCGTGCATGCACGAAGTGCTGTTCGACGACAGCTGGCTCAAAGACACCGGCGTCACCACGCTCGACTTCGCCAAGGCGATGATCGACGAGGGCTATCACCCGATGACCATGTACTTCCCGCTGGTCGTCCACGGCGCCATGCTGATCGAACCGACCGAAAGCGAGAGCAAAGCCAGCCTCGACGCTTTCGTCACAACCCTGCGCGCGCTCGCCAGCGCCGCCAAATCCGGCGACACCGAGCGCTTCAAGGGTGCCCCCCGCCTCGCCCCGCGCCGCCGCCTGGATGAGACCAAAGCCGCCCGCGAACCGAAGCTGGTCTACACGACACCGACCAAGTCCGCCGCGGAATGACTTTGCCGCGCGCGGGCCTTTGTCTATAAGCGGCGCAATCGAGCCAGCGGCATTTCGCTCGCGCGACGTGAGCCACCGCCCCACACCCGCCCGGCCCCCCCCATCTTTTGATTGGAAAAGAATACAATCAAAAGACTGAGGGTCCGGGAGC
>JANYHP010000573.1 GCA_025359005.1 Hyphomicrobiaceae bacterium
AGTGGCGCGGCGAACGCGTCTGGCCGGTTCGTACGCCCACGCCGAGGGAAGCGCTGGTGTTGCAACTGCGCGAGGCTATTGCTGCTGGCCGAGGTCCATGATCATGAACAGGCTGTTGGGATCGGGCTTGTAATCACCGAAGGGTGGGCACGGGGCAAACCCAAGCGATGTGTAAAGGGCTACCGCTGGCTTGAAATAGGGCCATGATCCAGTTTCGAGAAAGAGCCGGCTGAGACCCGACGCGCGCGCCGTTTCGATGAGGTGCACGACTAGGCTGCGACCGACGCCACGGCGGCGTGCGGCCTCGGCGGTGTGCATGGATTTGATCTCGCCCGCATCCGCGTCCAGCCGCTTGAGCGCGGCCACCCCCATCAGTGTTTCCTCCTCCCAGGCGGCAAAGAACTGGATCTCCGGCACCATCAACCCGGTGTGGCTGAGCACATGGGCGCTGCCGCGCGCAGTCTGCGCCCGCGCCCGCTCAGCGTGCAACCGCAGCAAAGAAATGACGCGCGGGTCAGAAAAGTCACCGGGAATAATGCGGAGCATGACAGTGCTTCCAGAACGTGAGGTTTGCAGCAGCGTGCGACATGTGTTGGGTTGCGAACCGACAAGGCCCGCTCGGAGTCTCGGCCTTGCGACCGACGTTACCCCAAATCGGGACCAAGTCTCCAGGACGTGGCACGCATGACACCCACCAACATCCGCATCAATGGCGACCGGCTCATTTCACGCCTGATGGCGCTGGCGCGCATCGGTGACACCGGCGACGGCGGCGCACGGCGGCTGGCGCTGTCGGACACCGACAAACTCGGCCGCGACCTCTTCGTCTCCTGGCTGAAGGATGTTGGTCTCGACGTGCATATCGACAAGATTGGCAACATCGTCGGCATTCTGCCCGGCTCGACCGATGCCGCGCCGATCCTGATGGGCAGCCACATCGACACAGTCGGCTCGGGCGGTAAGTACGACGGTGCGCTGGGTGTGTTAGGTGCACTCGAAGTGATCGAGACGATCAAAGAGTCGGGTCTCAAGTTGCCGCGCGGCCTCGCCGTCATCGCCTTCACCAACGAGGAGGGCGCCCGCTTCCAGCCGGATATTCTCGGCTCCTGCGTGTGGACCGGCGACATGACGCTGGCCGAGACCTATCCGATCACCGACAGCGACGGCAAATGCGTCGGCGATGAGTTAGACCGCATCGGTTATCTGGGCGCCGCGGAGCCCGGCTTCCTGAAGCCACGCGCCTATTTGGAACTTCACATCGAGCAAGGCCCCGTGCTCGACCAGGAAGGCGGCGGCATCGGCGCGGTCACCGGCGTACAGGCGATTTCGTGGAGCGAATATTCCATCGTCGGCGAACCCAATCATGCCGGCACGACGCCGATGAAGTACCGACGCAACGCGGGGCTCGCCGCCGCGCGGATCACGGTTTTTGCCGACGATCTGACGCGCGCCATTCCTGGCACGGTGGCGAACGGTGGCGTGATCGCGTTCGAGCCGAGCAACGTCAACGTGGTGCCCGGCCGCGTGGTCATGACGCTGGACCTGCGCAACCCCGATGACGCGCGCCTGGCGGACGCTGAGGCGCGCATGGCCACCTTCGTCGCGGCGCTGCAGCGCGAAGCCGGCGTCACGATTGGCCGTCGCGAACTGGCGAATTTCCCCGCTCAACCATTCGATCCAACGATGATCGGTGCCGTCGAGCGCGCTGCGCAGAGCCTCGGATATCCTGTGCGCCGCATGGTGTCGGGCGCTGGCCACGACGCGCAGATGATGGCCACCGTGGTGCCGACCGCGATGATCTTTGTGCCTTCGGTGAAAGGTATCTCGCATAATCCGGCCGAGCACACCGAGCCGGCGGACATCATCGCAGGCGGCAACGTGCTGCTCGCCGCCGCACTGGAGTTGGCGCATGACTTGGACGCGGCCGCAGGTGGTTGAGCTTATTGGAGGGCAAGGGCGGGTTTCCAAAGGGCGAGCCCTTTGGCGGGAGTATGAGGGCGGAGCCCTTATGTTTGGTTCCGCGAGCGTTGAAGCAAAGTATGGGGCTCTGCCCCATGCCCTGCAAAAGGCCGCGGGCCTTTTGAAACCGCTCTTCGGACTGGAGCGTGCAACGTGCCGTGAGCGAGTGGCGTGCACAGGGAGAGCAGGGTGACGGGCGTAGTCGATTTTCTTCTCAATCCCGGCCTAGATCGGGCCCGGCCCTATGGTCCGGACCTGCAGGCTATCCAGAATGCCGCCGCCGCGCGCACGGCGGCGACTGCCATCGCACAATGGCCAGACTATGCGCCGACGCCGTTGGTGACATTGCCCGCCATGGCGGCGGCG
>JANYHP010000600.1 GCA_025359005.1 Hyphomicrobiaceae bacterium
GGTTGCGTCCGCGCGATGTCGACGGCTTTGTCGTCTCGAGTTTCACGCTGGCGCCCGACACAGCCATCGGCCTCACGCAGCATTTCGGCATCTCGCCGCGCTGGATCGATCACGTGCCCATGGGTGGCGCAAGCGGCGTGCTGGCGTTGCGCAAAGCGGCGCGCGCCGTGCAAGCGGGGGACTGCGATATCGCCGCCTGCATTGCCGGCGACACCAATCATGTCGACAGCTTCCGGCGCATGCTGTCGACCTTCAGCCGCTTCGCGCAGGATGCGGTCTACCCCTATGGATCCGGCGGCCCGAATGCGAGTTTTGCGCTGATAGCAGCCAACTACATGGCGCAGACAGGTGCTGCGCGGGAAGACTTCGGCAAGCTCGCCGTGGCACAGCGCGAGAACGCCTTGCGCAATCCACATGCGCTTATGAAGAAGCCGCTGACGCTCGATCAATACATGACGGCGCGTGCAATCTCTGATCCGATCCACCTGTTCGATTGCGTGATGCCGTGCGCGGGCGCCGAAGCGTTTCTGGTTATGCGGGAGGACATCGCGCGTGATCTGGGGCTGCGGCACGCAAGGCTTCTCGGCACGATCGAGCGCCACAACGCCTTCGCCGATGATCCCATGCAGGTGCGCGGCGGCTGGGCTGTCGATATCGATGAGCTCTATGTCATGGCCGACGCCAAGCCCGCGGATGTGGATTTTGTCGAGACCTACGACGATTATCCGGTGATTTCGATGATGCAGCTCGAAGATCTCAAGCTGTGCGGTTCCGGCGAGGCGGCCGCCTTCGTGCGCGCCAATACGTTTACGATTGACGGCTCGTGTCCGCACAACACGTCGGGCGGCCAGCTCTCCGTGGGCCAGGCAGGCTGCGCCGGCGGATTTCTCGGTCTTGTCGAAGCGATCCGGCAGCTTACAGATGCGGCCGGCGGCACCCAGGTGGCGGATGCAAAAGTGGGCCTCGTCTCGGGGTTTGGCATGATCACGTATGATCGCGGTCTGGCGTCTGCCGCAGCGTTGCTGGGGAGGTCGTGAGATGACCGAACCGCTGCAAAAGCCGAAACGCAAGAACCCGCTCCTGCGCACGCGATTGCCCCTGGCGCCGCCGATGGCGCGCAGTCGCGCGGCGCATTTGCTGACACAGGCGGCGGCCGAGGGGCGATTTGCCTTGCCGGCGTGCGCCGCTTGCGGAGCCGTTCACTACCCGCCGCGCGATGTGTGCCCGACCTGCCTCGCCGCAAACATAGTCCTGAAGGATGTGTCGCCGTTGGGTCGGCTGGCTGCATCGACCGTGGTGCGCACGTCGACCGACCCTTATTTCCGCGAGCGCATGCCGTGGCGGGTCGGCACGGTGGTGCTTGATGCCGGTCCTGTCGTCATTGCCCACGTGCATGGCGATGTCGCCGAGAGGGACCGCGTGCGGCTCGCCTGGAAACTTGATAAGAGCGGTCAGGCGGCAGCGATCGCACTGCCCGTCGAGGACACCCCGAACATGAGCGACGACAGGCAATTGCGTGAGTTGACGCTCGACCCCAAGTTCCGGCGCGTTCTGGTCACGGATGTGCGCACGGCAGTTGGCCAGGCAGCGGTCGCTGCGTTCGCGAAGGCCGGGGCAGCGATCATTTTTGCAGGCGTGCCTGAGCCCTGGAAACCTTTTCCGGCGCAGGCGTCGCTGGAGAAAGTCGCCGGCGTTGAGATCGTGCCTCTCGATGTCACCAACGGCGATAGCTTGGCGGATCTGGCGGGCGGTATTGGCGCGAAGGTCGATATCCTGGTCAACACCGTCGAACACGTTCGCGCCGGTGGGCTGCTCGATCGCAAAGGCGTGGCGGTCGCGCAGGAGGAGATGGACCTCGGTTATCTCGGGCTGATGCGGCTGGCGCAGGCGTTCGGGCCGACGATGCGGTTCCGTGGTGCTGACGGGGCGAACAGTGCGTGCGCATGGGTCAATGTTTTGTCGGTTTATGCCTTGATGAACTGGCCACAGTTCGGCGCCTACTCGGCGGCGCAAGCCGCCATGCTTTCGGCGTCGCTGTCATTGCGGTCAGAGTTCAGAAGTGCCGGCGTGCGAGTGGTCAATATCTTCTCCGGTCCCGTCGAGACCGAGTGGTTCCAAACCGTGCCACCGCCCAAGGTCGCGCCCGCCCAGATCGCAACGGCGATCGTACAGGCACTGCGCAACGGCCACGAGGATGTCTACGTCGGTGACATCGCCGAGGACGTTCG
>JANYHP010000613.1 GCA_025359005.1 Hyphomicrobiaceae bacterium
GATTTTGAGCCAGCTGACCTCGCGCCGATCCTGAAGCGGCGCCGCATCGACAAGAGCGTGCTCGTGCAAGCCGCGCCCAGCGTCGCCGAGACCGACTTTCTGCTGGGTCTTGCCAATGATACGCCCTGGGTCGGTGCGGTGGTTGGTTGGGTTGATTTTGGCGACCCGTCGCATCGGCGCCACCTCGACCGCTGGGCAAAAAATCCTAAATTCCGTGGGCTCAGGCCCATGCTGCAGGACATTTCTGATACCGAATGGATCCTTGATGCGCGCCACGCTTGGGCCTTCGATGCGATGGCCGATCTGGATTTGCATTTCGAAGTGCTCGGCCAACCGCGCCACTTCGACACCGTCGTCCGATTGCTCGCGCGTTATCCGGATCTTCCCATGGTCATCGACCACGCCTTGAAGCCAGCGATCCGTGATGGCGCGTTTGAGCCGTGGGCGGCAAAAATAACGGAATTGGCGAGCAACACGCAGGCGTTGTGCAAGCTCTCCGGCCTTGTCACGGAAGCGGCGCCCGGCTGGATCCTGGCCGATCTCAAGCCGTATGTGGACCACATCGCCACGAACTTCGGACCTGAGCGCGTGATGTGGGGATCGGACTGGCCGGTAGTCAATCTCAACGGCGGCTATGACGCCTGGCGAGCCGCCACCCTGGCGCTGCTTGGCGCCAATCCCGGTGCGCAAGCCATCCTCGGCACGACCGCGGCGCGCTTCTACCGGATCGATGGCGCTGACAAAGTTGAGAAATCCCGTGCGTGACGGTCGTCCCTGCGTCCGGCAGCATTGCCAAAACTGATGGAATGACGCAGCTTCAGTTCAAACCTGCGGCGCGTCGGAAGTCTCAGCGTGCATGCGGGAACAGGGATCATTCGGGAGGAACCTATGACAGAGAAAAGCAGGTCAGGCTTGGCCGCATCGCGCCGTGCCGTGCTCAGAACCGGCGCCAGTGCGTTGGCCCTCACAGCTGTCGGCGCGCCTATGATCAACCGGAGTGCGCTCGGCCAATCCACGTTCGACTGGAAGCGCTACGCCGGGACCAAGATCGACGCGCTGCTGGTCAAGAACCCGCGCTCGGACTTGCTGCAATCGCATGAAAAAGAGTTTACCGCGCTGACCGGCATCGAGGTGTCCTCCGAACAGGTGCCCGAACAACAGCAGCGTCAGAAGGCGATGATCGAGTTTACCTCGGGCAAGCCGACGTTCGACGTGTCCATGCTCGCACTGCACGTGCAGAAGCGATTGTCGAAGAAGGGCAACTGGCTCGAGGATTTGAAGCCGCTCATCGCGGACCAGTCGCAGACCAACCCGGAGTTCGATTTTGCCGACTTCAACTCGGCAGGCCTCAACTACTCCACGCAGACGGATGGGTCGATGACGACGCTGCCGCACTTCGTCGACTACTGGATGGTCTACTACAACAAGGAGATGTTTGAGCAGAAGGGCGTCGCCTATCCCAAGACGATGGATGAACTGGTGTTGGCCGCGCAGAAGCTCACCGATCCCTCGAAGGGCGTTTATGGTTTTGTCTCGCGTGGGTTGAAGAACGCCAACATCCCCGTGTGGACGTCGTGGCTGCTGGGCCAGGGCCAGGAAACCGTGACGCCGGACGGCTCCAAACTTTTGACCGACACACCGGAAGCTGTGTGGGCTGCCGAACTCTACGCCCGCCTAAACAAGGAATTCGCGCCGCCCGGCACAATCGGCTTCAACTGGAACGAATGCCAGACCACATTCGCGCAGGGCCGCGCCGCCATGTGGCTCGACGGTATCGGGTTTGCAACACCGCTCGAAGATCCAACCAAGTCCAAAATCGTTGGCAAGGTGGGGTATGGCATTACACCTGCGGGCCCGAAGGGGCACCATTCCGCAACGTTTGCCGATGGCATCGGCATCTCGCGCACCTCGACCAAGAAGGGCGCGGCTTGGTACTATGCGCAGTTCATGGCCAACAAAAAGAACCAGTTGGCCATGATGAAGGCTGGGGCCGGGGCCCCTGGCCGCACGTCCGCGCTGACCAGTCCCGACGCGCGACAGGGCTCCAAGTTCGGCGACCAGTACTTTGAATGTCTGGCGGGCTCGGCCAAGATCGGTCGCCCGGGATTGCCGGTGATCATCCCCGTGACGGAGTTCCGTGATACGTTCGGCGTGGCGCTCACCAACCTGCTCTCCGGCGGCAATGCCAAGGCCGAACTCGCAAAAGCCACTGAAGCCTTCAAGCCCGTGCTCGAAAAGAGCGAGCAGGGGTAATCGTTCCGTTTCCCCGTCGCTTTTCGCGACGGGGAAAAAGGTTAGGCTCAGGGGCGGCGAGATGCCCAGTCGGCGCGAAAATGCGCGTAGCAATTTCGGACCATTCCGCGAGAAGAGGCACAGTCATCAGGATGTTGCCAGAAATAACTTTGGGACCGCCCCGCACCCCAACTCTCTCTCCGCGGAAGGGCGGGGCGAGGGGGTTCGAGAGTAATCGCCGCGGACATCATGATGAGTGACGCATCGAGCGCCGTGGACGCGGTGGAGCGCGCGCGATCGGCCACAAGCCAGTCGCCCACCAAGGCCTACACCTTCTCGCGCAACTATTGGGCGTTCGCCGCGCCGGGCACGCTGCTGATCGCCTCGGTGATTGTGTTTCCGTGGATTTTCACGCTTTGGATGAGCCTCCACGACTGGAAGGTCGGCGGCGACCACGCCTTCGTTGGTCTCGCCAATTATTTCAGGCTCGCGAGCGATAGCCGATTTCTGGAAAGCTTGGTGCGCACGTTCTGGTTCACCGCGCTGGCGACGCTCATTCCAATCGTGCTGGGCGTCTGGGCGGCGATGATGTTCCATCGCAATTTCCCCTTCCGCGGCCTGCTGAGAACGGTCTTCGTCATGCCGATGATGGCCACTCCGGTGGCCGTGGCGCTAGTCTGGACGATGATGTTCCACCCCCAGCTTGGCGTACTCAACTATCTTCTCTCGCTGGTCGGCATCCCGCCGCAGCTTTGGGTCTATCATCCCAACTCCGTGATCCCTACCCTCGTCATGGTGGAGGTCTGGCACTGGACGCCGCTGGTGATGCTGATCGTGCTAGGCGGGCTCGCCGGTCTGCCGACCGATCCCTACGACAGCGCGCTGATCGACGGCGCCTCTGGCTGGCAGATGTTCCGCTTCATCACCTGGCCGCTGATCCTGCCCTACGTCATGATCGCGCTGGTGATCCGCACGATCGACAGCCTGAAGGTGTTCGACACCATCGCGGTGATCAGTCAGGGTGGACCGGGCACGGCATCTGAGACGCTCAACTATTTCCTCTACCTGCAGGCCTTCCAGTTCTACAACATCGGCTACGCGTCGGCGGTCGTCGTAATCTTCTTCGTCATAATCATCGCGCTGTCATTGTTGCTGCTCTATCTGCGACAGAAATCGAAGTGGACGACCTGAGCCATGGCCGCGCCCGACGTTTCACAATCCATGTTCGGTGCCCATGTCGCCGGCCGCAGCCTCGGCGCGCGGCTGGGCCTGTGGACGTCAATCGCCTTTCTGGTCTCGCCGGCCATCCTGGTGTTTTTGTGGATGCTGTCACTGTCGCTGAAAAACGATATCGACAATATCGCCTTCCCGCCCGTCTTCATTCCCAAGCCGCCAACGCTCGACAACTACGTCAACGTGTTCGATCAGAACAAGATGATGCAGTACTTCTGGAACTCGGTGCTGGTGACGGGTGGCGCGGTGCTGGTCGGGCTGCTGGTCGGCGTGCCGGCCGGCTACGGCATCGCGCGGGCGAAAGCGCACCGCACCGCAATCCTTATCCTGATCGCGCGCATGACGCCGGCGCTGTCCTATCTGATCCCGCTGTTCCTGCTGTTCCAGGTTCTCAACCTGGTCGGCACCATCTGGGCGCTGGTGATCACACACCTTGTGATAACCATCCCGATTATCGTTTGGATCATGATCGGCTATTTCGAGGGCGTGCCGCAGGAGTTGGAAGACGCCGCCCTGGTCGACGGGGCAACGAGTTGGCAGAGTTTCCGCTATATTGCGCTGCCGCTTGCGCGCCCCGGAATCGTGGTCGGCGGTATTCTTGCCTTCATTTTTTCGTGGAATAACTTCATTTTTTCGGTGGTTCTGGGTGGTAAGAATACCCGTACGCTGCCCTCGGCGGTGTACAATATGCTGACGTTTGAGCAACTCTCCTGGGGTCCGCTCGCCGCTGCCGCACTGCTTGTCACGTTTCCTGTGCTTCTCGTCACCGTTATCGCCCAGCGGGAGATCGTCGCCGGTCTGTCCGCTGGTGGTCTGAAGGACGGCTGACACGATCACAGCAATCTGCAGATTGAATTCGGAAAGAATGCCTTGCCATGTCCAAGACCCGCTTCGGCCTGAGCTGTGCCATCTCCACGCCCTTCGACGAAGGCGGCGCGATCGATATGCAGCGCCTCGTTGCGCACGCGAAGCGGTGTCGCACCGAGGGCTGCGACAGCATCACCATCTTCGGCACAACTGGCGAGGGGTTTTCGGTCAGCCTTGAGGAGCGGGTGAAAACCATTGGCGCACTTAAGTCCGCTGGTTTCGAGATGAGCCGCGAGATCGGCGTCGGCATTATGGCGTCTTCAGTCGGCGACGCGGCCCAGCAGTGCCGCCAGGCGTTGAAGGCCGGCTGCCGGCACCTTCTGGTGGCGCCGCCGTTCTACTTCATGGGCGTCAGCGACGACGGGCTGTTCGCCTGGCACGCGGAGCTGTTCGCCAGCCTTGGCGACGCGGCGCGTGACGTCATTCTCTACCATCTGCCGGGGCAAACGGCAGTACCCCTGTCGCTGGACCTGATCGGTCGCCTCAAAATCGCGTTCCCGAAGATCGTGCGCGGCGTCAAAGATTCCTCGGGCGATCGGGCCCACTCGGAGGCACTGGTGGCCAAGCATGGCGACCTCGCGATCCTGATCGGTGACGAGCGCGATCTCGCCCACATCGTCCGCAAGGGCGGGCAGGGGGCTATCTGCGGTCTCGCCAATATCGAAGCCAAGCGCCTGCGCGCGCTAGTCCATGAGGGCAAGGATGACCCCGTCGTCAACGCCATCGTCGATGTGATCGTCAGCTTTCCCGTTCTGTCCGCCGTCAAGGCGATGATCGCGCACCGCACCAAGGACAAGGCCTGGATGCGCATGCGTCCGCCGCTTGACCGCCTCGACGACGAGCGTGCGCAGCGCCTTGTTGCGCGCTGCGACGCCGCGGTCGGCGCCTGAGCTGGTGTCCGCACCAATCGTCATCGCTGGCGCCGGTAGCATTGGATGCTACGTTGGCGCCGAATTGGCGGTGGCCCATCGGACGGTTCGCCTACTGCTCCGGCCAGCGCGCGCGGCTCACATCCGCGCGAACGGCATCCGCGTCAGCGATCTCGAAGGCCGCAACAATCGCGTCGATCCCGGGTCCTTCGAGCTTGAGACGGACGCTGCGGCCGCCTTCAGGGATGCCGCGCTCATCCTCGTCGCGGTCAAGCGGGACGATACGGCAGAAATCGGGCGGGCCATCGCCGCCCATGCGCCACCCACCACGCCGGTCCTCTGCTTGCAGAACGGCATCGGCAGCGCGGACGCGCTCGCGCCGTGGGTTGCGCCGCGGCTAACGTTTCCTGGCGTCGTCATGTTCAATGCCGTGCTCGACGATGCCGACCCAAGCCAGCCATTGAAAGTGCACCGCGCGACGAGCGGCGGCATCTACGTGCCCGAGGGTCATGCGGGAATTGTATGCGCCCTGACCTCGCCGGGCCTGCAGGTTGTGGCGCGGGACGACATGCGCGAGGTCGCTTGGGGGAAGCTACTGCTCAACCTCAACAACGCACTCAATGCGCTTTCGGGCCTGCCGCTACGCGAGCAACTGGGGCTGCGCCCCTGGCGGCTGCTGCTGGCGCGCCAAATGGACGAAGCGCTGGCTGCAATGAGCGCGGCGGGTATCGCGCCGGCCACGGTGAGCGCAGCGTCTCCTACCATGATTCCGCGTGTGCTGCGCCTGCCCGACTGGCTGTTCAAGATCGTCGCTGCCCGCATGCTGGCCATCGATCCCGGCGCGCGGTCGTCGATGTGGGAGGATCTCAAGCGAGGGCGGATGACAGAGATCGACCATCTGCAAGGCGAGATCGCCTTACTGGCGCGCCGGCATAATGTGGCCGCTCCGCTGACCGCGCAATTGCTGTCGCTGGTCAGGGATGCCGAGAAGGCCCGCCGCGGCTCACCGGCACTCACGTCGGATAGCATCGGCACTCATTGAGTGGGCCTCCGACGTGGGCTGGATTACTTCGGCGCGCGCTTGGCGAGAATGCGTTGCAGTGTGCGGCGATGCATGTTCAGCCGGCGCGCAGTTTCGCTGACGTTGCGGTCGCACAGTTCGTAAACGCGCTGGATGTGTTCCCACCGCACCCGGTCGGCGCTCATTGGATTTTCCGGCGGCGGAGCGCGTTCGTCGGAGGGTGCCAGCAGCGCGTCAGTCACCTCATCGGCGTCGGCAGGCTTCGCCAGATAGTCGACAGCGCCTAGCTTCACCGCCGAGACGGCGGTGGCGAAATTGCCGTAGCCGGTGAGCACGATCGACCGTGCGTCCGGCTTCAACCGACTGAGTTCGGCCAACACGTCCAACCCCGATCCGTCTTCCAGCCGCAGGTCGACGACGGCAAAGGCAGGTGCCTTCTGCCGGACCAGTTCGATACCTTCAGCCACCGAGGCGCCCATGCGGACCTCGAAACCCCGTTGCTCCATGGCACGGCCGAGACGCTGAAGGAATGCCTTGTCATCATCAACGATAACCAGCGAGCGGTCGGCCGGCAGTTCGTCGGGCTTGAATGTGAGATCCTCGGACATCTGTGTGTCTCCTTATGGGATGCATCATAGTGCAAATTTGGCGGCGCGCCATCCAGGTCCTTATGGCGCCCGCGCGGCCGGGTCGGTCTTCTTCTTGATCCGCCAGCCTGTCGTGGGTGCCTCAAACGCCGCTCGTGGCCAGGTGATGATAACAATGGCGCCGGAGCGGGGCTTGTCGTGGTTGTCGAGCGCAATGCGTGCGCCCGAGCGCTCTAGCAGCGTCTTGGCGATAAAAAAACCAAGTCCTAAGCCCGCCGATGCTCCGGCTTCCTTGGCTGCACGCGAGCGCGTCGAGCGCGTCGTGACGAACGGGTCGCCCAGCGTATCCATGACTTCGGGACTGAACCCCGGACCATCGTCGCCCACGGATATGACAACTTCCCGCGCGTTCCAAGTGCCGACAACGCGGACTTCCGCCTTTGCGAAATCGATGGCGTTCTCAATCAGATTGCCGAGGCCGTAGATCACACCAGGGCGCCGCTCGCCCAATGGCTCTGCGCGTTCGGCGCTTGCTGGGGCGTCGGTACCGCCGTCGGCATGCGTCTCCAGCACCACCCTACTCTTGAGATTGAGGTAGGGCTCGGCGGCTTCCTCGAGCAATTGCGTCACTGTCAGGTGTCCGTGGAATGGATCGTTGTCCGTCGGGTGGCGGGTCAGCTTCTGGAGGATTTCACGACAACGGACCGCCTGCGACTGGAGCAGGGCGAAATCCTCCGCCATAGGACTGTCCGGCCCCACGGTGCGACCGAGTTCCTTGGCGATAACAGTGATGGTAGCCAGTGGCGTGCCGAGTTCATGGGCGGCAGCAGCGGCCAAACCGTCGAGGGCGTGCAGTTGCTGCTCGCGGGCAAGAATGCTTTCGGTGGCTGCCAGCGCTGCCGACATCTGCCGCGATTCCTTTGCCAGCCGGAAAGCGTAGAGTGCCAGAAAAACCATGGTTGCGAACACGCTGACGGCCATGCCCCATCGGTATAGGTAGGGCAGGTCGTAGGAGGCTCCGTCGGTCCAGGGCAACGGATGATGAAATGGCATCAAAACGAGACAGACGGTGCCCGCCAGCGCGCCCAGCATAACGGTCGAAACCGGCGGTAGGGAGGCGGCCGAGACCGTTACCGGAGCAACAAGCAGGAACACGAACGGATTGTCGATCCCGCCGGTCAGATAGAGGAGTACTGCCAGTTGTAGGACATCGTAGGCCAATAGGATCGTCGCCAGCCGCGTCGGCAATCGGTACGTTGTCGGATAAGTGAGCCGCAGGAAGATATTGATCCACGTCGATAGGGCGATGGCACCGAGACAGGCACCGATCGGAAGTTGGAATTTCAGGCCGAAATGCACCAAAGCGACTGCGAGCAGCTGTCCGGCTACCGCAAACCACCGCAAGCGCACGGATGTTTGGAGACGCAGCCCGCCCTCTCCCGGCAGTGATCGCGGTCCCGTGCCTTCCGAGCGGGGGGCGGGCCTCGCAGGCGCGGCAGTCGCTGGCATCGAAGTGTTCGTCACGGAGGGTGCGGATGGTCCGGGGGATTGCCGACAATAGCGGCGAGGGTCAGATTTATGCGCAACCATATACAGTCTCTGCCGGGAACGCTATCGCGCTGCAATAGCCCATTGGACCAAGCATGTCGGGTGCCAACGGAGCGGGCGTGGCGCTAGGCGGCGGCCACGACTTCGACCAAGGTTACGTGGCAGGCGTGTCTATTTTCTGCGACAGTTGCTACAGAGACACGGGATAAGTGTTGCGCTGCGGTGCAGGGTGGTGCTGAAATAAATTGGTGCATATCTGTGGTTTCCAGCTTCCAGCGAGCATCTTGGGCGATGTCTTCACTGAAGCGTGAACTTCGCAGCACAATGATTGCCGATGTATTAACCACTTCAGATGATGGACGAATCGCGCCACCCTCAATTCGGGCGATCCGCGTTATCCTCTGGGTTGGCCGAGACGCTTCGAGTTGGACGAAACGGTAGTATCGCTTTTGCGGTGCACCATCGCCGCCGCAGGCACAAGGTCCCCGATCGGGGCAGCCGGTGCCGAACGCCGGGTCCTAATGGACCGGGCAACATGAGGAGTGCAGCTTTGCTCTATCACTGGTACGATGCAGGCCATGCCGCTGTGAAGCCGGCACGCGCTGCCGCCGATGGCTATAGAATGTTCTTCCAGAACCCGTTGAATCCGTTCACCCACACGACGATGGGACGGAGCGCGGCAGCGGCCTGCGAAGTTTTCGAACGCACGACGCGCCGTTATGACAAGCCAAGCTTTGGTGTCGCCACAACACGTGTTGAAGGCACCGGTGTGACGATCAAAGAAGAGGTCGTCTGGCAAACGCCGTTCTGCAAGCTGCTCCATTTCAAGAAGGTTTGGCCGACTGCCGCTTTGGTGCCCGATCAGCCAAAGTTGTTGCTGGTGGCGCCGATGTCCGGTCACTACGCGACGCTGCTGCGGGGCACGGTGGAGGCGTTCCTGCCCGATCATGACGTCTACATCACCAATTGGGTGAATGCGCGAGAAGTCCCAGTGGCTGCCGGCGCCTTTGATCTCGATGACTATGTCGACACCATCAGTGACATTTTTCGCCACTTCAAAGGGGACGTGCACGTCTTTGCCGTGTGCCAACCGTCGGTTCCGGTGCTTGCATCCATCGCGATTATGGAAGCAGCCAACGATCCACACGTGCCGCACTCGGTCATGGTTGCCGGCGGCCCGATTGATACGCGTCGCAGCCCCACTGCGGTCAACCGCCTCGCCGAAGAGAAGGGGACCGGCTGGTTTCGCAACAACGTGATTTCTTCAGTGCCGTGGCCGGCGCCAGGATATGGCCGCATGGTTTATCCGGGCTTTCTTCAGCTCACCGGGTTCATGACCATGAACCTCGATCGCCATATGAACGCGCACAAGGATCTGTTCTTGCATCTCGTGCACGGCGACGGCGATAACGCTGAAAAGCACAAGGAGTTCTACGACGAATATCTGGCAGTCATGGATCTGACTGCTGAATTCTATCTGCAGACGATCGAGACGGTGTTCGTCGAGCACCATCTGCCGAAAGGTGAGATGCGTCATCGGGGCCGCCGCGTCGATCTCGGCGCCATCAAGCGCGTCGCTCTGATGACCGTGGAAGGCCAAAACGACGACATCACGGGCAAGGGCCAGTGCAGTGCGGCGATCGACTTGTGCAAGTCCATCCCAGCAGCCAACAAGCAGCATTTCGAATGCCCCAAGGTCGGCCACTACGGCGTGTTCAACGGGTCGCGATTCCGCTCGGAAATTGCGCCCCGTATGGGCGCCTTCCTGCGCCGGTTCGATCCACGCACCAAGGATCAGCCGGTGGCGGCGCGATTCAAACCGGCCAAGGCGCTGGACGGCGTCATGGACGATGCGATCGATAACGGCGATTGGATCGGCGGCGAGGAACCGGCATTCGCTATCGCCAGTGTTGGCGACATCTCTCCCATGGTGATCGCCACGCGCATGGCCGAGCACAGCATGCACGGTCTCGAAGTGATCGAACAGACGGCCTTGGAAGTTGCAGCGGAGGCGATTACGCCGCCTTCAAAGGACGAAATGTCCAGCGAACCGCTGCATATGACGGCAGCCACGTTGCCGTGGCGCATGATGTCGCTGGTCAACAGCGCGGCGCTGGAGGTTTGGGGCCGCGCCGGCTACCAAGGACCGCAGGCAGCAGCGAAGCCGAGACAGGTAGCCGCCGAATAAGCGCCTCTTCATCCAAGATTGGAAAAAGGCCGGGCCCGAGGGTCCGGCCATTTTGCATGCTCAGCCGGGGTGATCGAGCAGCCAGGGGCGCAGATTGA
>JANYHP010000628.1 GCA_025359005.1 Hyphomicrobiaceae bacterium
GATGGTCTTTTCCTCGTCCTTGCGCTTGAGGATCGACGGGCGGCCGTAGATTTCATGCAAATGCGCATGCCGCTCGTTTAGGCGGCGGGCGTCGAGCGAGCCCAACAATGCCCGGTCGATGATCTGCACCTCGGCGACGCCGCGGATCTCGCGCTTGAACATATAGCCGTCGTTGCCGAAGCGGCCAGACCAGCCGAGTTCCGTTTCCTCAGCGACGCCATCGAGATGCTTGGCGACGCCCTCGGCGACCTTGGTGGCGGCATCGGCCGAGAGCAGCAGTTTCGGATCGAACGCACCGCCGATGGCTGCCTGCTCCACGACGTAGCGGGCATAGCGGGAATGCAGCTCGTCGATGATTTTAGCAGTGGTGCGCGCCTGATCGACGATATCGCGCAGATCCTTGCCGGCGCGCGTTTCGCCTGTTCCCAGCGTCAGTGTGGCGCCGTCGAGACCGCTGTCGATCAGATAATCCTCCAGCGCGCGCTGGTCCTTCAAGTAGGTGCCAGACTTGCCTTTCGAGACTTTGTAAAGCGGCGGTTGGGCGATATAGAGGTGCCCCTTTTCAACCAGCTCCGGCATCTGACGGTAGAAGAACGTCAGCAGCAGCGTGCGGATATGGGCGCCGTCGACGTCGGCGTCGGTCATGATGATGATCTTGTGATAACGCAGCTTGGACAGATCAAAGCCGCCCACCTGGCCTTCCTCGGCGCGGCCGATGCCGGTACCGAGCGCGGTGATCAGCGTGCCGATCTCCTGGCTCGACAGCATCTTGTCCATGCGCGCACGTTCGACGTTGAGGATCTTGCCCCGGATCGGCAGCACGGCCTGGAACTCGCGGTTGCGCGCCTGCTTGGCGGACCCACCGGCGCTGTCCCCTTCGACGATGAACATTTCCGTGGCAGCGGCATCGCGGCTCTGGCACTCGGCGAGTTTGCCCGGCAGCGAGTTCACGTTAAGCGCGCCCTTGCGTGAGATTTCACGCGCCTTCCGCGCTGCCTCGCGCGCCGCTGCCGCCTCGACGATCTTGTTGATGACGATTCTGCTCTCTTTCGGATGCTCCTCGAACCAAGCGCTGAGATGATCGCCGACGATGCTCTCAACCACCGGCTTGACCTCGGACGAGACGAGCTTGTCCTTGGTTTGGCTGGAGAACTTCGGATCTGGAACCTTGACTGACAGCACGCACGTCAAGCCCTCGCGGCTGTCGTCGCCCGAGAGTGAGACTTTCTCTTTTTTCGTGATGCCGCTATCTTCAGCGTACTTGACGACCAGACGCGTGAGCGCCGCCCGGAAGCCTGCCAGATGGGTGCCGCCGTCGCGTTGCGGAATATTATTGGTGAAAACGAGCATGTGCTCGTCCCAGCTGTTGTTCCACCACAGCGCCACTTCGACGGTAATGCCGTCCTTCTCGCCACGGATCATGATCGGCTGGTCGAGCAGGGCAGTCCGCGATTGATCCACATATTTGACGAAGGCTGCGACGCCGCCGTCGTAGAACAACTCCAGCTTCTTCACATCCGCGTGGCGGGCGTCCGTCAGCACGATCCGGGCCCCGGAATTGAGGACCGCCAGCTCGCGCAGACGCCGCTCGAGCGTGTTGGCGTTGAACTCCAGCACATTATGGAACGTTTGCGGGCTCGGCAGGAACGACACTTCCGTGCCTCTCTGTTCCTTCGGGGCCTCGCCGATCACCTTCAGCGGCGCCTTCGGCACGCCGTGGCCGAACTCGATCTCGTGCACCTTGCCGTCGCGCCAGATGCGGCACTTCAACCACGTCGACAAAGCATTGCAGACCGAGACGCCGACGCCGTGCAGGCCACCCGAAACCTTGTACGAATTCTGGTCGAACTTGCCGCCGGCATGCAGTTCTGTGAACACGATCTCCGCCGCCGAGCGCTTCGGTTCGTGGTCGTCGTCCTTCTTGATGCCTGTGGGGATGCCACGGCCGTTGTCGCGGATAGTCGCCGATCCGTCGGCATTCAGCGTGACCAGGCACTCGCTTGCATACCCGGCCAGGATCTCGTCGATCGCATTGTCGACGACCTCGTAGACCATATGATGCAGCCCCGATCCGTCGTCGGTATCGCCGATGTACATGCCCGGCCGCTTGCGCACCGCATCGAGGCCTTTGAGCATCTTGATGCTGTCTTCGCCGTAGTCGGCGACGGGCTTCAGCGGTTCAACAGGGGGCGTGCCGGACCCGGCATTGTCTTGGGCGCTCATGCGCTGATGTCCCTTCGGAAAGACCGGCTAAGACCGCGTCGAACGTCGACGGACTATGCACTTCAGCCGGGCAGGATAGGGCCCATTTTCCCGGGCCAGGAGGTTACGCGCCGTGTGTACACCAATGGGCCGCAAAATGCACGCCGTCCGATGGCTTTTTCACGGCATTTTTGTCCCTTCTTTTTCGAAGGATTTCAACTTATTAGGGCGGCCGCGGCAGGGCGTGGAAATCGCGCCCGTCCAGCCCGTCGGCCGGCTCAGTCGAGCCGCTCTAGTCGACCCTCGTCGACGCGGAAGACTTGGGCATGGCCTGCCAGCTCGGCAAATGGCGCGAGATCGGTCCCCGTCATCCACGCCTGCACGCCCAGGCGGAGGATTTCGTCGTAGAGTGCTGCGCGCCGTGTCGGGTCCAGGTGCGCCGCGATCTCGTCCAGCAGCAGGATCGGTGCAATCCCGTGCCCGCGGCGCCCGGCCAACTCGGCGTGCGCCAGCACGAGGCCGACCAGTAGCGCCTTCTGTTCGCCCGTCGAGCACAGCCGCGACGGCATGCCCTTGGGACCATGCCCGACGACGAGGTCCGAACGATGCGGGCCGGCCAGCGTGCGCCCCGCCGCCCGGTCCCGTTCCCGGCTCGCGGCCAGATCGCGCGCGTAGCGCTCCTCGACATCGACCGCAGCGCGTCCGGCAAGGTCGGTTTCGAGCGTCCCCTCGATCGCCAGCGTCGCCCAGGGAAACGGGCTGTCCGGGATCCGCGCCTGCCGGATCGCGATCGTTCCGCTCAACTGGCCAACCGCCTCGAGCCGCGCGGCAGCGATGGCGACGCCGGTTTCCACCATAACCCGTTCAAAACCTTCGAATCTTACCCGATCTGTCACGCCGTCGGCCAGCAGCCTGTTGCGGCTCTGCGTAGCGCGCTCGAAATGCCCGAGACGCGTTCGATAGCCGGGATCGAAACAGAGGATCAGGCGATCCAGGAAGCGCCGCCGCTCGGACGCCGGTCCGGTGAACAGCCCGTCCATGGCCGGCGTCAGCCAGACCATCTCGACCAGTTCAGCCAGGATGCCGGAGCCGCCCTGCGTCTCCCCGTCGATGCGGACGATGCGGCCCGTGCGAGCCGACTGTCCCGGAGCGGCAAGCACGCCCGTGCCGATGTTGAGCGCACCCGCCGATGTGTGCATCGTCGCGGCCACTGACCAGCCGCCATCGCCGCCGAGGCGGGCCAGTTCGGGGTATGCGGCGCGCCGCAGCCCTTGTCCGGCCGATAGAAGCGACACGGCCTCCATCAAATTGGTCTTGCCGGCGCCATTGTGGCCAACGAGCACGACAGGTGCGGCACTGAACAACAACGTCGTCGAAGCGTAGTTGCGGAAATTGGTCAGCACCAGCCGCTCGACCCAAAGGCGTTGAGCCGCGACAAGAGTGGGGGCCGGCATATCCATCGAATTGGCGTCCGGACGCGTCACACGCGCATCGGCATCAGCACGTAGAGCGCATCGGCCTCGCTGCCGTCACGGACTATGGTCGGCGAGCCCGAGTCGGCGAGGCGGAATTGCGCCGTATCGCTTTCGAGTTGGCTTGCGATTTCGAGGAGGTAGCGGGCATTGAAGCCGATTTCCATTGGCGTCGAGCCGTATTCGACGGCCACCTCTTCGGTGGCGCTGCCGCCTTCCGGATTGTTGACTGAAAGCGTCAGCGTCGTGCCGTTGATCGCCAATTTCACAGCGCGACCGCGATCGCTCGCGATGGTCGAGACGCGGTCGACTGCGCTGATGAACTCAGCGTTGGAAACACGCAATTCTTTGTCGTTGTTCTGTGGAATGACCCGGCCATAGTCGGGAAACGTGCCGTCGATCAATTTCGACGTCAGTGTCACGCCGCCGACGACGAAGCGGACTTTTGCCGGAGAAACCGAAACGACGGCAGTCGGTTCGCTGGCTTCCAGCAGGCGTTGCAGCTCATGGACCGTTTTGCGTGGCACGATCACACCGGGCATGCCGGCAGCACCATCGGGTAACGGAATGTCCATCTGCGCCAGGCGGTGGCCATCGGTCGCCACGGCGCGCAACATCGCCTTGTCGCTCAACTGAACCGGATGCAGATAAATTCCGTTTAGGTAGTAGCGCGTCTCTTCGGTAGAAATGGCGAAACGGGTCTTGTCGATGAGGCGCTTCAATTCGTGCGCCGGAAGTTCGAACGTGTGCGGGAATTCGCCGCCGGACAGGTCGGGAAAATCTTCGGCCGCAAGGGTTTGCAACGCGAACTGTGATTGCCCTGAATGGATGGTCAGGCGCTCTTTTTCCGGATCGCGCTTGATCTCGATCTCGCTGCCCTCCGGCAGCTTTCGAACGATATCGTGCAACAGATGCGCAGGAACCGTGACCGCGCCAGGCTGCGACACATTCGCCGCCAATTGCTCGACGACTTCACGCTCGAGGTCGGTCGCCTTGAGATGCAATGTGCCGTTGGCCGCCTTCAAAAAGACGTTCGACAGAATGGGAATAGTCGTCCGCCTCTCGACGACACTGGTGACGTGTCCGAGCGCCCGCAGCAGCTCACCGCGTTCGATAACAAGTTTCATGAGCTTTTGGCCTCAAACCGTTGCATTGAAGTGCTCCAGGGGGCCCGTAGGCACTCCTGCTCAGTTGCGGCCCCGCGATGTGTCTCTCGCGCAATCCGCAATTGAACCCGCACCGTCCTCTGCCCTGAAATCCCATGTAACAAGGTTTGATGACGCGCAGAATCACTTCTCCGCCAAATTGGCCCGCATCAGTTGAGTTTGCAAGTCCCCGTGCTGCCCGAAAGTCGGAAAGCCAGGGCGCACACCGGCACCAGCGGAAATGGCCCGGCGACCAAGTGTCGGGCCATCTCCAAAATTTCTGCAAAGCAGCCAAGCTGGTCGGCCAAGCTGGTCGACCGAGGGGTCGGTTCAGCTTGCGCGATTCAGTTGAGACTTGAGCTTTTCAAGCTCATCCCGCAACCGAGTGTTGTTTTCAAGTTCGCGATCGATTTTGCGGATGGCATGCAGCACCGTTGTGTGGTCGCGATCACCAAACCGTCGACCAATTTCAGGCAGCGACCGTGAGGTGAGCTGCTTTGCGAGGTACATGCCGATCTGACGCGGCCAAACGATCGACCGGTGTCGCCGCGGCGAGACGATATCGGCTCGTGTGACGGCGTAGTGCCGCGAAACAACCTTGAGAATATCCTCGATCTTGATGCGTCGCGGCTCGTTGCCGTGCACCAGGCCGCGGAGGATCGCCTCGGCTGTTTCGAGTGTCGCAGGCGCTTGCGTCACCTGCCAATTGGCGAACAGATGATTGATGGCGCCTTCGAGTTCGCGGCCATTTTCGGTCAGCTGCTCCGAAAGGAATTGCAGGATCTCGCGGTCGATCTCGAACCGGGGATCAAGGGTGCGCTTGTCTTGCACCCGCCGCTCCAAAATCTTGCAACGCAGCTCGACACCAAGCGGCTGCAACTCTGTGACCAAGCCCCGCTGCAGGCGCGAGCGCATGCGATCGTTGAGGCGTTCGATTTGCGCGGGCGGTCGCGCCGAGGCGACGACCAGCTGCTTTCCCGAGTCGAGCAGCGCATTGATGATGTGCTCGAACTCCTGTTCCGTCTTGTCGCCTTGCATGAATTCGAAGTCGTCGATCAGCAGAATGTCGATCGTCCGGAACTTATTTTTGAAGGCGATCGCCTCTTGCGCGCGGATCGCTTCGACGAACTGGAACAGAAACCGCTCCGCCGTCAGATAGAGCACTTGTGCATGCGGCGTCCGGCGCTTCACCTCCCAGGCTATGGCCTGGAGAAGATGGCTTTTCCCCAGACCGACGCTGGAATGCAGGAAAAGTGGGTTGAAGCCCCGTTCCTCCGCAAAAACCGTCTCGGCGGCCTGGATCGCGGCCGCATGCGCCATGCGATTGGAGGGACCGACGACGAACGTATCGAAGGTGTAGCGCGCGTCGAGCGGCGAGCCCTCGAAGCCATTGGCCGTATTGCGGCCGACCACTGTCGCAGCGACCGGAGAGTTACCAACCGGACCACGGCGATCGGACGAAGGCGTCTGCTTCTCGGCGGACTGAGGTTGCCGCGCCGCCAGTGGAAGAGCTGTCCGCTGTGGCGCGGCCGCAGGGACGCGCATCTGCACATCGACGCGTTCGATATCTGGGAACTCGCGACGGCAGCATGCCAGCAGATCGTCCACATAATGCGACTGAATCCAGCTGCGTAGGAACTTGACCGGAACCGAAACCTGAACCGCATTGTCGCGGATGCTGTCGAACTCGAGTGTGCCGAACCAGTTCGAGTAGACGTCGTCGCCAAGCTTGGCTTTCAACTGCGCGCGAATACGCGGGCTGCGTGCAGCCAGTTCGCCTTGCCGGCTGTCGATATCCTCACGGGCGTCTGTGTCATCGCTCATAAATGTATCGTCAAAATT
>JANYHP010000644.1 GCA_025359005.1 Hyphomicrobiaceae bacterium
CCAGATTGGCCGAGAACGGACCATCCGGCGTCGCGTCGAAGGCCCGCGGATGCATGATCTGCACACCAGTGTAGACGAATGGCACCACTTCGTCGGTGCGGCGGCGCCGAATTCGGCCATCCGGATCGAGCGAGAAATCGCCACGCCCGCTATAGCCGACAGCCGCCGACCCCAGCGCCAGCAGCAGCAGGCAATCCATGCGCTCCGCGTCCCAGGCCGCCAGCAACCGCGCGAGATTGGTGGTGGTCCGTTCGAGCCAGACCGAATCCGCGTTGTGGACGACGAAGCCCTCAGACCCCAGCAGCGGCCGCGCCTGCTTGATGCCACCGCCGGTATCCATCAGCTGCGCCCGCTCGTCGGAGAGGACGATGGCCGGCTGCGTGCGGGTAGCCAAGTGCTGTTCGATGCGGTCGGCCTGATGGTGCAGGTTGACCACGGCCTGCGTGATGCCGGCCTCCACCAAGCGGTCGAGCACATGATCGATCAACGGCTTGCGCGCCAGCGCCACCAAGGGCTTGGGCAGTCCGCCCGCCGCCGGCCGCAGCCGCGTGCCGAGCCCCGCCGCCAGGACCATGGCCGATCGTACCGTGTCGCTCATCTTCGCGTGATAGCCGGTGCGGATGCCCCCGTCACCCCGCAGAGCCGTGCTTGCGCACATCAATGATCGGGGGGGGCAACTTCGCCCTTCGGGCGAACTGCGAGAGGTTTCACCTCTCGCGCTCTCCGACGAGGGCTCGCCGCCCTCGACCCGCACTTTGGGCACCCGACAAAAGCGCGCGCCAGCGACACTGGCGGCCCCCACCGGCCTCACCGCCCCGCCTGCAGCGCCGCTTTCAATGACAGCAGATCGCCCCACGCCTGCTGCTTGGCGCCCGGCGAGCGCAGCAGATAATCGGGATGCAACGTCGGCAGCGCGCGCACGGTGTGCCCCCCGAACGCCTGATCGCGCCACTTGCCGCGCGCCCGCATGATGCCCTCGTCCACGTCCAGCACGTGCAGCACGGCCACCGCGCCGAGCACCACGACGATCTCCGGTTGAACCAGCGCCACTTGTCTGTCCAGAAACGGCCGGCACACCTCGATTTCCTGCGGCGTCGGCGTGCGGTTGCCGGGCGGCCGCCAGTAGATCATGTTGGTCAGATGGCAGGTGCTGTCGTCGAGCCCGATCGCCGCCAGCATACGGTCGAGCAACTGCCCGGCGGGCCCGACGAACGGCGTGCCCGCCAGATCCTCCTCGCGCGCCGGGGCGGCGCCGATCACCATCACGCGAGCCCGCGCGGCACCCCGATAAAAGCACAGCGACTTCGCCGTCGCCTTCAGCCCACAGCCGTCGAACGTGTCCAGCATCAGCCTTAGCGCCTCGAGCGTCTCAGCCTTTGGAGCTTCGGCGCGCGCCGCCGTCACCGCCGCATCCGGCGGCGTCGCCGAGAACGTCCGGCCTGTCGGCGGCGCGACGACGGGGGCCTTACGGGCGGGTGCGGACGCGGGCGGCGGAGCACTGCGCACCCCGGCCGGTTGAGGCATCGCGGCAGCCGGCGCAACACGGCGCGCGGCCCCTGTCGCAGGCGACTGCGGCGCATCCCGCGTCGGCGGCGTGAAGTCGGCACCGGGTCGACGCTCCCCACGTGACAACCAATCGATCGCCGCCTCGCCCAGCGCCGCATCCACGCCAACGGCCGCGTACCAGTCGAGGGTCCGCAAGAGTACATCCAAGGGTGCGTCGTTGCTCATGATCCTCCGGGCCTTGGTACGCCGCGTCGGCCTATCGGGCCGTGCCCTACCACGTCACTGCCGTGGGAACCAAATTCCGGCCCGCTTGCCAGCGGTGCGCACGCGTCGCAGTGTACAGAAAACAGTGTGCTCCGGAGGACATGCATGAAACTCGACAGCACCATCGCCGCCGTGATCACGGGTGGCGCCTCCGGGCTTGGCGCGGCCACGGCGCGCATGCTGGCGTCCCACGGCGTCAAGGTCGCCCTGTTCGATCTCGACGACGACCTCGGCCACGCGCTGGCCCGCGAAATCGGCGGCGTCTTCTGCAAAGCCAACGTCATCTCCAGCGCGGATATCGACGCGGCATTGGCCAAGGCCCGCGCGGCGAACGGCCAGGAACGCATTCTGGTCAACTGCGCCGGCGTGGGCGGTTCGGTCAAGACCGTCAGCCGCGACAAGGCCACGGGCGCGATCAAGGAATACCCGCTCGACAATTTCGAGCGCATCATCGCCATCAATCTCGTCGGCACCTTCCGCTGCATCACCAAATCAGCCGCCGGCATGCTGTCCCTCGATCCGCTACCCGACGGCGACCGCGGGGTCATCGTCAACACCGCGTCTGTCGCCGCCGAAGACGGCCAGATCGGGCAGGTCGCCTATGCCGCCTCCAAGGCCGGCATCGTCGGCATGACCTTGACCCTGGCGCGCGACCTCGCCAGCGAAAAAATCCGCGTCAACACCATTCTCCCCGGCATCTTCGACACGCCGCTGCTGCAGCGTGCGCCGGAGCCCGTCAAAGCCGCGCTGGCCGCCTCCGTGCCCTTCCCCAAGCGCCTTGGCCGGCCGGACGAATACGCTGAGCTTGCCCACACCATGATCACCTGCACCTATCTCAACGGCGAGGATGTCCGCCTCGACGGCGCCATCCGCATGGCACCGCGCTGAACCTACAGGCCCGCCTGCCCGCCGCCATTTCCCCGTTGCGCACCGAACGAAGATCGCGCGATAACTGCATCAAGATTGCCCTAAAGGAGAACGCCCCCATGGCCGACGTCGTGATTGCTTCCACCGCCCGCACGGGGCTCGCCAAGTCCTGGAAGGGCGCGCTCAACAACACCCACGGCGCCACCATGGGCGGCCACGTCGTCAAGCACGCCATCCAGCGCGCCAAGGTGGAAGCCGGCGAGATCGAAGACGTGATCATGGGCTGCGCCAACCCCGAGGGTGCCACCGGCGGCAACATCGCCCGCCAGATCGCGCTGATGGCTGATTGCCCCGTCACCGTCTCCGGCATGACGGTCAACCGCTTCTGCTCGTCAGGCTTGCAGACCATCGCGTTGGCGGCCCAGCGCATCAAGGCCGGCGAGGGCGACATCTACGCCGCCGGCGGCGTCGAGAGCATCAGCCTCGTGCAGAACGAAATGAACCGCAAGAACGGCGTCGACAAGCTGCTGAAATCGAAAAAGCCGGAAGTGTATTGGAACATGCTGCAAACGGCCGAGATGGTCGCCAAGCGCTACGGCATCGCCCGCGAAGCCATGGACCGTTACGGCGTCGAGAGCCAGGCACGCGCCGCCGCCGCCAAGCAGGGTGGCCGCTTCAACGACGAGATCGTGCCGATCACGGTCAAGATGCTGAAGGCCGAAATGAACGACAAGAAAGAGGTCGTGCGCACCTGGGAAGTGGACGTGACCTTGCGCGACGATGAAGGCATCCGCGCCGACACGACATATGAAGGCATCGCCAAGATCAAGCCGGCCATCGAGGGCGGCGTCATCTCGGCCGGCAACGCCAGCCAGTTCTCCGACGGCGCGTCCGCCGCCATACTCATGAGCGACGCGCAGGCAGCCAAGCGCGGCATCAAGCCGCTCGGCATCTTCAAGGGCTTCGCCGTCGCCGGCTGCGAGCCCGACGAGATGGGCATCGGCCCTGTCTACGCCATCCCCAAGCTGTTGAAGCGCGCCGGCCTCAAGGTCGACGATATCGACCTGTGGGAACTCAACGAGGCCTTTGCCGTGCAGGTCATGTACTGCCGCGATAAGCTTGGCATCCCCAACGATCGCCTCAACGTCGACGGCGGCGCTATCGCCGTCGGCCATCCCTACGGCGTCTCCGGCGCGCGTCTCGTCGGCCACGCGCTGATCGAGGGCCGCCGCCGCAAAGCCAAGCACGTCGTCGTCACCATGTGCATCGGCGGCGGCATGGGCGCGGCCGGCCTGTTCGAGGTGGTGCAGTAACGCCGCTGCCCTACCCTGATCGTGTCGCACGAACGAAAGCCCGCCGGCGTCGACGCCAGCGGGTTTTCGCGACAGCGACCAACTTCAAAACCCGCCCACCAGCTGTTTCAGCCGATCGCAGCCATTGACCGTGTACATCATCGGCGTGCGCGGGTTGCGGCAGCGGTCGGTCAACTGCGAGCACGTCAGCGTCGCCCATGTTCCCGTACACGTCGTCATCTGCGGGCACGCGCATCGCGTGCCGGACCGCACTGCGCCGGAAACGGACGCCCTTTGCGGCGTCGCGGCTGCCTTGCTCGCGTCCTGACGCTTCAGCGGAACCAACCCCTTGGCCGACAGGCACTCGCGCTCACGCTTGTCGGCCCGCTCATCGCGGCCGGGCTGCGTGATCGCATGCCCCACCGCATTGCCGATGGCCGTGCCGATGATCGCGCCGGCGATGGCGCCTGGGCTCAAAGGGATCATGACCATTGCACTGTTGGACGGCCGCAACTTGTCGCCCTCAGCCTTGCAGGCCTCGCGCGCGCTCTCGGCCTGCGCCACCGACAGCGCCCCGCTCATCACCACCAGGCACCCCACCAGCGCGAGCAGTCCACGCCGCACCAGTCCCCATCCGCCCCGCCGCATCGCCGCCCCCGCGTTCCAACCGATCCGTCAACGACCCATTCAAAAATCAGTCATCGGACCGTGTCAACCTGCCGTGTGCAAGCCAAGCATCACAGTCGCACCCTGCGGCGCATCGGCCACAGCGGCGCTCTTAACCTCAATCCGCAAAATCTGGCCCGAATCTATCCCCCTGCTCTGGCGCGGGCGCATAATCACTCGATGCCCTGGAGGGGGCCATTGAGGTCAGACCAGCCATGCCCATCCGTGATTTTCTGCTCAGCCTGATCCGCCTGACCCGCACCATCCAGACGTGGCAGTCAGCGCTCCTGAGCCTCGACGCCGCCCGGCGCGAGAAGCTCGCCGCCTATGCCGAAGAGATCGCCGCCACCTTCGCCCGCGCCGCCCAGGCGTTCACCATCCTCGAGCGCACGCCCTCCGACCTCCGCGCACGCGGCGACGCCGTGCGCGAGCTTGGCCGCATCTCCGGCTACCTCGACGATCTGGTCCGCGTGCTCGAAAGCGTGCTGGACGGACGCAAGCTCGCCGGCTTCCGCCGTCGCCTCGCTGGCCTCGCCGCCCCCTCGCCGACGAGCCTCGGGCCGTCCCAGCGCTCCCACCCGCGCCTGGACGCGCTGATCGACGCGGAGGGCTATTTCCGTGCCCTGGCAGACGGGCTGCGCACGTGACGCGCTTTCAACGCCACGCGGCCACCATGTCCCGCCAGACAGGCGAAATCCGCAATCGCCCTTCAAACGCTGCCGATCATGCTCTACAAGCCCATCCAGGGACGTTTGGCGTTGAGGGGTATGGCATGGCCGAGACAACGGGGCAGGCGCCGCTGTGGGCGCGGACGGTCGACTACATCTTCGGCCGCAACACACTGATCGGCATCGCCTCGATCATGCTGCTGTTCATTTCCGGTTATGCCACCTGGCACGGTATGCGCGACTTCATCGTCGGCGTCTCTGCTGGTGCCTCCAAGGGGCCGAACGACGGCTTCTCAATCTCCAACGATATCCTCGTCATCGGCGTTGTCGTGGCGCTGACGTTCCTGATGTGGCTTGCGCTCCGCGAAAGTTTCGGCGTCAAGCGCTCCGTCAAAGAGCGACTGATCACCTTCCCGCTCTATGTGTTCCTGGCCCTGTGGTCGATCGGCTTTGGCTACGGCTTCTGGTGGAGCCTGATCTCGGGCGAGGAAGCCACCCGCACCGGCCTCTCCGGCCTCACTGAAGACGCCCGCGACGCCTCCGGCATCATCTCCGCCCGCCTCGACGCCGTGCGCGGCCAGCTCGACAGCGTCGTCACCTGGTCCGACAGCCAGATGACGCGCGAAGAAGCCAGTGGCGGCAGTTGTGGCACCGCCTCCGGCGCTGGCCGCGGCCCCCTCTACAACGCCCGCCGCGGCGTGCGCGACAGCGTCACCAACCTGCGCGACGGCATGCTGCGCAACTGGCTGACGCCCGTCCAGACCGATGTCGAAGAACTGAAAAAGGCCGCCGAAGGCCTTGGCGGCGGCACTGTCGAAGAACGCCAGAAAAAGTTCGAGGCCGCCGCGTCACAGATCCGTGGCCGCGCGCGTTCGATCGTGGCGCGCTCCAACGAGCTTGGCAAATCCACCGGCGCGGAAATGCGCTCGCTGGCCCAATCGGTCGCCGTGCCCCCGGGCACCGCCGGCGCCTGCTCCGATCCCACCCTTGCCCAACGCCTCATCCAGGCCGCTGACCAGGCCGAGCAACCGGCTCAATTGAAACTGCGCGAAGCCGTCTTCAACGAAGGCCCGGCCGGCGTCGCCAACGCCGTCAAGAACCTTTGGAAGAACATCGGCGCCTATATCTCCAGCATGACCAGCTACATCTTCACCGGCCGCGCCAAGGGCTCCACCAGCGAGGGCGAGCCCATCACCGGCCGTGACCTCATCGCGCTGCTCGCCACCATCGGCATCGACTTAGGCCTGCT
>JANYHP010000038.1 GCA_025359005.1 Hyphomicrobiaceae bacterium
TGAACAAATTCCGCGGCGGCATCTGGATAAAGTCGCCGTCGCCCTTGCTGTCGCGGTGACGGTAGAAGGCGCGCTGGCCGGCCTCGCGGAACTCGGCCTTGGTGGCTGCGATGAACGCGTCGACGTGGTCGAGCCGTGTCGTCAGATCCGGTCGCGGCACTGTGGGCGCGATGGCGTAGCCATCCACCTGCTGAACATTAAAAACCCAGGCGGCTTTTGCGAACAGGCGCTTGCCACCATCCTCGTCATTTTCCTTGCCCTTCGGATGCCCACTCGCTTCCGGGCCATCCGCTGACTTCGGAATCCACTCGCAATAGTATGTGGCGCTCGCCGTTATGTGGCGCAGAGCGAGATCGCGTTTGCAGCTCGTTCGATCCGCGTTTTTCTGCGCCACATATTTGTAGCCTACAGCGCGCGCAAGAACTCAAGCAGGGCAGGTTGCTTGGACCAACCGCCCGCTTTTTGCGCAGTACCGCCTCGGTCGAGTGTTGCGAGGGCCCGCTTCTTTGTGGCGAGGTCGGTCTCGGCGTAGATGCTGGTGGTGTCGATCGAGACGTGGCCGAGCCAGGCGCGGATCGTGTTGATGTCGACGCCCGCCTGGAGAAGATGCGTCGCCGTCGTCTGGCGAATGACGTGGGGACTGATCCGCTTGGCCGCCAACGACGGCGTCGACGGCGTGATCCTTCTTACATACCGCTCCATCAGCGTGTGTACGCCGTAGCGCGTCAGCGCCTCGCCACGGCGATTGAGGAACAGCGGCGCATCGTTCTGACGGCTCGCTGCAAGCTGCTTCAGATGCCCGATGGTCTCCGCCCAAAGCGGGCATCGTCGCTCCTTGTTGCCTTTACCGATGATCCGCACCGACTTGGAATGCCAGTCGATATCGCCGATGCGCAGCGACGTGGCCTCGCTGACGCGAGCCCCGGCGTTGTACAGGAACAGCAGCAGGGCATGGTCGCGCTCCCCCTGCTTCGTCGATCGGTCGGGTGCCGCGAGCAAGGCATCGATCTCGGACTTTTCCAGATAGGTGACGCTGGCTGCGATGGCCTTCTTGACCGGCACCATGCGGATTTGAGCGCACCACTCCACGTGCTCGGGGCTGTGTGCGCCGATGAACCTGGCCAGTGCCCGGACCGATGCAAGGCGCTGGTTCCGCGTGGCCGTGCCGCACTTCCTGTCGCGTTCGAGGTGTTTCAGGAACGCTCGAACGACATCCGGCGACAGATCGGTGACGCGCAGCTTGTCGACCGCCGCACGCTTGCACTTCGCAACGAACGGCAGAGCCAGGACAAGCGTGTCGCGATAGCTGGCGCACGTGTTCGGCGAGAGGTTCCGCTCCGACGCGGCATATTCCATGAGGAACCGCCGGACCCAATGTCCAAGCAAGGATTGATCAACCATGGTGAGGCCCTCGTGCAAAAGTCTCAAAGCGACTGCTGGCCTTGGCCAGCAACTCCTCCGTCATCGTCAGATAATGCTGCGTTCCCGATAGGTCCTTGTGGCCGAGATAGGTCGCGAGCTTCGGCAGCAGGTCGTTCACGTCGGCGCCGGAGCGATACCACGCGATGACGCGGTGAACGGCCGCTGTGTGCCGCAGATCATGCAGCCGAGGCTGATTGCGCACATCGCTCTTGCGTTCGAGGCCGGCGTGTCGTCGCAACCGTTTGAAGGTGCACGTGATCGCCCCGATGGATAACGGCGAGCCGTCACGCTTGACGAACAGCGTGGCAGGACCGTTGCCGGCATCCCTGCGCCGCTTCAACACGAGCGGTCTCAGGGCGGTGCTCAGCTCGGCGCCGATGGGCACGATGCGCGTCTTGAAGAACTTCGTCTCTCGAATGTGGATCAGCGATTGCGCGAGATCGACATCGCCGAGCCCGAGGCGAAGCCCCTCGCCTCGGCGCAAGCCCGCTCCGTAGAGAAGCAGGAGGAACGTCCGCGGCGTATCGGCATCGATGTGAGATCGCCGGACAGTCGCCTCCTGAATGGCCGCGAAGAGCCGCTTCAACTCGCACTCGGAGTAGATGTGGAGTGTCCGAGGCGGCTCGGTGCGCTGCCATATCAGAGTGGGCATCGGTGACGCGTTCAGCCGGCCGCGCGTGACCAGGTGACGGAAGAAGCGCGCCGGGACGCTATATCTGATGCGTTTGTTGATGTCGCGGACCTGCCCGTGGTTCACGAAGGTCTTGATCATGGCCGGCGTGATCCTGTGCAGGCCCACGTCACCGACCGAACGAGTGAACGCTGCGAGCAGGGTTGCCTGCCACACGTACTTCTTACCCAGGGTGCGATTATGAACGATATAAGCGGAGACAGCTGCCGACGTTTTCATAGCAGACCTCCAAGGCTCAGATCGGCCACTTCGCGGAGACCGCGCAAGTCTATCTTGGTATAGATGCGTGTGATGTCCATGCTGCGATGGCCCAGATGATCGGCGATCTGCTTGAGGGTGACCCCGGCATCCAGCAACTGGCTCGCGCACGCGTGCCGAAGACAGTGGGCGCCGATACGCTCGAGTTCCACGCCCTGAGCCTTCAAGCGATAGTGAACCCGCATGGAGATCCCGTCACCCTACAGCGGACGAAAGGGTGGCCGACACGTGAGGAACACAGCGCGATGTATGCTTCGCGGACGGGCTTCTTGCAGGTACCGGAGGATTGCATTGCCGACCGGTGCCGATATCGGATAGCTGTGGGCGCCGCGGTTCTTGCGCTGCCGGATGAGGATCGTCTCGGCCGTCCAATCGAGATCGTCGAGGCTCAGCCGCGCAACCTCACCACGTCGCAGGCCGTTGTGGATCAGCAGCAGCAGGATTGCATGGTCCCGTATGCCCACGACATCCGTGCCGGGGGCTGTCGTGGCCAGGAGGCGGTCGATATCCCCGGGCGACGGCGCTCTCGGCACATCTTCAAGATCATAAAGACGCGGCAGCTCGATGCCCGTCGCAAGCGACGCATCGCACCAGCCCTGCGACGCGCAGAACCGGAAAAAACTGCGTAGACAGCTGCCCAGATTGCGCAACGCGCGCCGGCCCCAGCCACGTTCGGCGTTGGCCCGCAAGACCGCCTCGACGTGGTCGAGGGTGATCTTGCCGATCGTGCCTACGCGCGGCGGCAGTGCGGCGATGAAGCCACTCAGCAAGTGCAGATACTGCGCGATCGTCGCCGGAGAAAGCCCGCGTTCGTCGCGCATGTGATCGGCGAACGCGCGCACCTCGCCCGAAAAACGGCCCGGCGGTTCTTCGACGACGACCAGCGCATCCATGCTGCGCAGCCAGGCCACACCGGTGCGGAGCAGGAGCTTCGCCGTATGCGCCGAGGGCGCCCGGCCGAGCCGCCGGTCCATGGCATCGACCAACTCGGACTTCAATTGATCGCGGCCGAGCCGACCGCCATTGCAATGCAAGACATGGGCTGCGACGAGCAGCACCCACGCCATGCGTTCCAGCGTACACGGCAGGTATCCTTCCGCTTGGGCCTGGCTCAGGAACCGTTCGCGCGCCTCAAGGTAAGGCCCCGCGCGATAGCGCGCGATGACGGCCGGCTGCTTGAAAATCCCGTCGTGCATAGTGTCCTCCGTCGTTGTTGACGGAGTGCAATCAACCGTTCAGAATATGTGGCGTAAGATGCAGACTTCATCCCTCCACAACAACATTGCCGCAGCACCGCGCCACATATCCGCGAGCGCCACATACTACGGCGAGTGGGTTCCGAAATCAGCTGACGGCAACAAGCCGGATG
>JANYHP010000624.1 GCA_025359005.1 Hyphomicrobiaceae bacterium
ATCGCCTCATGCACGTCGATACGTTTACGTGTCGACGGGTCGTCACCGTCTGATCTTAGGGCTTCGTACTTGCGTGGTGGTTTCTTCGGCTTAGTCATGGGAGCGCTCCTTTCGCTGCTGGGGGTGCACCCAGCGGGGGCCCCGGCAACGAAAGGAGACGCCCGGCTCTATCCTGATGCGGATAGCCGGACGTCCCTCTCCCAAAAGTCAGTGACTATGCGTCTGCTGTCGGTGCCTTATCGCGACCCTTACGAGCCCGCGTTGTTGCGCCGTCACGGGCAGCTGCTGCATCTGGCTGCGGTGCCGCTTCTTGTGGTGCTGCTGCTTTCTCGGATTCGAGCATGGCAGCTGTCTTGAAGGCCAGCACGTTGCCGCCAAAGCGCAGACCGCTCTTGCCAGCGAGATCGCGGGCAAGAATGGTGAAGCGGCCCTTGGCGTTCCAGAACGAGCCGATGTCGGTGAAGCCTTTGCCGGGACGGTTGCGCAATGTAATGTAAAGCGGGATATCGCGGCCTTCGGGTGCGAACAGTTCGGCGGGACGTGTGCCAAATTTCTTGAACTCGGCCTGCATCATGGCATCCTTGGCGGCGAGATCGCGGTCACGCGCTGTGGCGTAGCCGCCCCAGATGGTGACGACTTCGCCGGAGCGCGGGTCTGTCACTTCGCGCGGTTCGAGTTTGCGGATGTCATAGGCGTCGCCATCGGGCGTTGTGAAGTTGCCGCTGAAGGTGCCGTTATTGACGAAGAAACCGTTGCGCCGTTCGCCGTCGGTTGTTTGCTTATTAGGTTCGGTCATGTTGTTTCTCCTGTGGAATGAATAAATAAAACTTGGCGAGAATAGTTATTCGTTTTGAATATGCAAAGAACTTTTTCGTTAACATCGAAACGATTGCCGAAATGGCCGTAATTCAGGCGTTTATCGAATGGCGGTCGCATTGAAGCCTCCTGCTTGAGAAGTGAATTGGCATGATTTCGGGAGCATTTTCAGACGGAAGTGTACTTGCCGCTCTGACGGCACATCCGATCAGCCTGCGAGATCAGACGCTGTCCGGCGTCACGCCAGCGAGCAACGCATCGAAGAAGTGGCCCGGCGCGAACCGCAGCGCCGAAGTCAACGGCAGCTCGGCAATGATCCTGAGCACGAGCGCGTCGAAGCGGCAGCGGGCATCCGGCGTACAGGTCCGGAAATATGTCGACCACGGCCGCCAACGCGGATTTTCCAGTTCGATGGCAGCAGCGCGGATGCGAACGACAAGGGCGCCGGTCTGCACGTCGCTGCAGCCGATGCCGCGGGCAATGGTGATCAGTTGTGCCGGATTAAGCCGATGCCCGACCGGCACCATCGCCATCCGGTCGAGTACGGACGCAACAAGGATGGGTGCGACCGGCGTGGCGTTGGGTGTGATGAAGGATGTCATGAGCGAGCCTCGTTTGTGGTTGACGAAGCGCAACGTGCGACCGGGCCGCCACCTCCAAAAGCAATCAATGTGATAGCGCCTACTTTCCGCGCCTCGCGCGGTGACCGGCGCTAATGAAGGCAACGGCAACACTTCGGCTACGCACCACGGCCATCGGTGCAGTCACCTATTCCAGTCAGGTCATTTCCTTGGTTACGACCCCGCCGGAGGCTTTCCTTCGCCCCCGACCGCGCATCGGCGCGGCCGTCGCGCGCAGGAGCGGTCAAGGACGCGCACTTCGCGCGCCCCCATCTTTCTTCAAGTGGGGGGAATCCTTGACGGGTCCGAGCACGATGGCAGGCCCAGAGCGTCGGGTCGAATACCTCACTACCGATGCCGTACGGCGGTTCGATTGCCGTACCGATGTGGACGCCGTCACCGTTGTCCCTTTATCGCCTTGCCGCCGACGCCTTGCGCATTCTCGACAAGTGCCGATCAACGGCCTGCGTGAGGGATAGTCACCCGCATGGGCGGAGACGCGCCTTTCGCGCGGCTCCGGGTCGGCGCCCTTCGCGACGACCTATAGCCCGACCCCGCGCCTCCGCGCGGGGGCACGCTCACATCATTCATGGCATGCGTCCGCACGTCGTGTGCATCTATACGCGCGCCGAATTTATACGAGCGCGGCTGGATACTTTAGCGTGCTGCTCGCAGTTTCCACCCGGCGAGAAGGGCGGCGGCTAAGGACAAGCCGAAAATGTCGTACCCCAGAATTTGCAAGATTGTGCGTCCGATACCGTTCTGGAAGAATGACCCGTCATACCCCAAAGGGATCAAAGTTCTGACGAGAATACCGAGGATGATTGTACTGGATAAATAGTACGTCAGGCCGACGAAGTTGGCGGCATGAATGCAGGTTGTCGCGAAATCTTTGCTCGCTGAGTTGAAGGAGAGTATGCGTCACGACCAGAACAGCACGAGAGCCGTCGCGAAGAACGAGACCGTTCCCAGCATGTTGAGTTGGACCCCTTGGATCTGAGTGGACCTATTCAGGGTCAGCATCAGGATCCCAGCCCCAATCAACGCCACAGCAATCACTGCGTTGACGCCGAGATGCAGCGGGCGCGAGGCGGATGCGGGGGCCGAAAACTGCGTCACGGGGTGGTCCCCAGTTGCAGCGGGGTTTCTGATCGATCATAAGCCGACAATTCGGTGTCGAGCAATAACGTGATACAACGCTGGAGTTTTGGGCCTTGGCGATCGCGTGCCTCAACGGCCGCGATTGGCCGCGAAGGCCGGCGCCTTCACGGATCTCGCTGGCATTGTGCTCAGGCCGCGCAACGACATCTGTAGACGCAGCGCGCTGGTGTAGGTGGCGGCAAGATCGACAAGGGCGGTTGGGATGCCGGCTTTCGGCGCGGCTACGAAGGCCGCGTACAACGCTTGCTTTAGATTTTCGAGCTTGTCGGCCTCGATCGTCAGGAAGTCCGGTTCGGCAGCGACGGGCTGAGCATCGGCATCACCACGCGGCCGCGCATCCTTGTCGGCAGTTGCATGCAAGGCGGCGTACGGCGTGTTAGGCGGTTGACGGTGCTCGGAGTTTGTTTCGGCCATGCATTTTCGACAGTTTCGACAAGGCAACGAAATTCGCACCGCTGACCGCCAAAGTCAAGAAGAGACGTTAGCGGAATAATTCGCGTAGCTTGCTGCGGCTGGGTCCTTCGGGTGAGCGTTATCTTAGTAGCTAACATTGGAGGCCGCAGCCGGATATGCCCGACCGGGCTGCAGGAGACGGTTGATATCGGAAGTCCAGCCGAGAACAGCCGTTCGATCGCGTGGTTGTCCCAACGGTAACGCTCCAATGGGCATCATGTGGCTAAGCACTCCACCCCGGATTGCTGCACGTTCGAAGCGGCCGCCGCACCATCGTTTGGCGTCATCATACCCAGAATCTCGCGATCTATCGACTGTGTATTCAGGGGATGTGTATTCAGGGGATGTCGGCCGTGAAGGGCCGCCGGATGAGGACCACCCTGCCCCAGTGAAAGCGGACTAGGCGGCGTGGGAGCGCCGTCGGGTCTGACAGACCTTCCCATCGTTCGAATCAGTCAAGTGACGTAGTCTTGCTGCTCACAGATTTGAAACTCAGGAAGCCATGCCCATCCGATCCAACATGTCAGGCGGCAGCGCGGCAGCGAGAGGCTTCGGCTTCCAGGCCGAAGTTGCCGCAATGTTTGCAGCTTACGCTATTTCGGAGCAGCCGTTGCCGCCGGGCTGGATTGGGGCGGATGCCATAGTCCAATCGATCGCATTGGAGACGTCCGCTCCGGTAGACGACATCCTCGTCGTGACCGACGGCGGTCGACAGCTGTTCGTTCAAGCAAAGACAGCACCGTCCCTGTCTAAAGCGAAGGAAGGAGACTTGGTTGCATTCGCTGACCAAGCGGTTCGGCTCTTCGCTGGGCGCGCAACATCCGCACAAGATGCCACCTCAGCGTTCACGGTCGGCCGCGATGCCATTCTCCTGGCGGTGGGCCATGCTGCCGCTGCAACCGTTCGTGAGCATTTGCGTAAAGCGCTGGATCTCGGCCGCACGGCCATGGATATGACAGCCGCACGGGCAGCGTTGCACAATGACGACCAGCGCACGGCCCATGACGTGCTGTGCGCTATCATCACCAGCGGAGCCGCAAAGACACCGTCATCCGCGCTAACTGATGAAGAATTGCTGAGCTTATTGCGGTCGATCCATGTGTCGGAGTTCGCGTTCGACGGTGCCGACAGGCGCGCTGCCGTTGCCACCCTGGCGGTCGTGCACGATCGCCCAGGCGATGGCGAGGTGGCCTTCGACGCGCTGGCGCACCACGCCCACAAGTTGATGCAAGATCGTGCCGCCGCCGATGTGCGCGCTTGGCGCAACATCGTAGAGATCGCGGGCTTGTCGTTGAAGGCGCCGCCTTCCTACCAAGCTGATGTCGAGAGGATACGCACCTACTCGGCGCGCACGTTGGCCGGACTTCGCGCGCATCAGTCGTTCGTCTCGAATGGCAATATTGTTAGGATCGAGCGCGACTGCGTCGCGGGTATTTGCAGCGCAAGTCGAGCGGGACATCTGCTTCTGCTCGGGGAGCCTGGTGCAGGCAAGTCGGCGGTGCTTGTCGAAGTCGCAGATGCGTTGGCGGCCAATACGGAGACGATCGTGATCGCCGTCGAGCAGCTGTCCGGCGCCGATCTGCATGGCCTGAGGGGGGATCTGAGCGTCGATCACCAGATCCTCGACATTTTGGATCATTGGCTGGGCGCCGGGCCAGTCGTGGTCTGCATCGACGCGCTCGATGCGAGCCGCGGCGGACCGACTGAGACGGCTGTCAAGGCGTTGATCGCCGGGATCATCGGG
>JANYHP010000059.1 GCA_025359005.1 Hyphomicrobiaceae bacterium
TATCCGGCGTCGGCCCCGGACGGCCAAGCGGCTGCCACAAAGCCAACGCAAAGCGAGTGATACCGTTTCTGGTGCGTCCGCCGTCCCGTTGATGCGGGCTGGTCGTAGCGAGTGACCATTGGGGATGATCATGAAGATGCCTGCGACCCGTTCGATCCTGACCGTCGCCTGCCTGACTGGGGCGTTGGGTCTTGGCGGATGCTTTGAGGGTACCGAAGTCAACGGCAAGCTCTTCGATCTCATGGGCGTCAGCACGGCCGCACAAGAGAAGAGCAAGGCCGAACCAAAAATGGAACGCCGGTCCGGTTTGGTTCTGCCGCCGAGTGCGGCGCGCCTACCGGAGCCTGGAACGGGCGATGAGCCGGAAACCATCACTTCGCTGCAAGATCCGGATAAGCTGAAGGCAATTGCAGCAGCGGATCGTGAACGGCTGCATAAATCTTACTGCAATGGCGACCTGAGCTGGAAAGAGCGCATCAAAGACCCCGATGCGATCCCGCACAGCCCCTATGGCCCCTGCTCCGGCGTCTCCGATGCTCTGCTGAAGCGGGAATGACGCGTTCACAGGACGCATGCGGCTCCAATCGCGGCACTGATCGAGAATGCTCTGGTCGCGGCTGTCTCTGACCGCACCGTGCGTGCGTGAACTGGCTGCTGGCTGAGCAACAAGCCCACTATCACCTTACGTCATTGTCATTTGACTTCGCCTGCCCACCACCCACATTGCACGGAACGCTCGCTGGCGTAGCTTTGCCCGAGCGTGTGCAACGGAGCCACCGTATGTCGCTGTCGTCTGCTTCCCGTTCCGCCACGCCAGTGCGCGGGGTCTTCCCCCTTGGTCTCCTCCTCTCAGCCGTGAGCGCTCTCATGTTCCTGCAAAGCTTCGCCACCATGGCTGCTACCGCGCAAGCGCGCGTCAGCGAGTTCAAGCTCGATAACGGCATGCAAGTCATCGTGGTGCCCGATACGCGAGCGCCAGTGGTCACGCACATGGTCTGGTACAAGGTCGGCGCCGCCGATGAGCCGCACGGATCAAGTGGCATCGCTCATTTCCTTGAACACCTGATGTTCAAGTCGACGGAGAAGATCGCCATCGGCGAGTTCTCCAAGATCGTGGCGCGGCTCGGTGGCCAGGATAACGCCTTCACCTCCAACGACTGCACCGCCTACTTCCAGCGCATCGCCAAGGATCGCCTACCGCAGGTGATGGAGATGGAAGCGGACAGGATGATCAATCTGAAATTGACCGATAAGGAAGTGCTGACCGAGCGCGACGTCATTCTCGAAGAGCGCCGCTCGCGCATCGAGAACAGCCCGGCGGCGATCCTCGACGAACAGATGTCGGCATCGCTTTATCAGAACCATCCCTACCACATCCCCGTCATCGGCTGGATGCACGAGATGGCCAAGCTGTCGCAGGCCGACGCGCTGGCCTTCTACAAGAAGTATTACGCGCCCAACAACGCGATCCTGGTCGTTGCCGGCGACGTGACCGCGGAAGGCGTCAAGGCGCTGGCCGAAGCGACCTACGGCAAGATCAAGTCGAACCCGGCCGTCGGCGCGCCCCGCGTCCGGCCGAGTGAACCCGAGGCCCGTGCGCCGCGCCGCGTTGATCTGCGCGATCAGCGCGCCGGCCGCACGACACTGAGCCGCCACTATATCGCGCCGAGCTACACGACGGCGGCCCCCGGCGAGGCCGAAGCACTCGACCTTCTGCTCAAGATCATGGGGGGTGGCACCACAGGCCGCTTGTACAAAAAGCTGGTGGTCGCCGACGCAGTCGCTTCGTCGGCCGGCGGCTACTACTCGGGCTCCAACATGGACAGCGGCAAGATCGGCCTGTCCGCAGTCATTGCCGACGACTCTACGATCGAGAAAACCGAGGCGGCCATGGACGCCGTCATCGCCGAACTCAAGGCGACACCCGTGTCGGCGGAAGAGCTCGAACGCGCCAAGAAGGCCTACATTGCCGAGTACATCTACGAGAGCGACAACCAATCGACGTTGGCGCGCCGTTATGGTTGGGGCGTGGTGGCGGGCAGCACCATCGCCAAGATCGACGCCTGGCCACAGGAGATCGCAAAGGTCACCGCCGAACAGATCCGTGCCGCTGCCGTCAAGTATTTCGAACTGAAGAATTCGGTCACCGGCACACTCGCGCCGTTACCGCTCGAAGCAGCCGCCACACCCGCGACGCAGAAGCAATGAAAGACGCCGCCAAAACACCGACGCGAGGTCGATCGATGCTCTCAGTCATTTCCAGTTCCCACACGCGCATGCTGGGCTTTGTGTCCACAGTGCTCGCACCCGCACTTCTCGCACTCTGTGCAACAACATTTGCCACGGCGGCTCATGCCATGAAAATTCAAGACATCACAACGCCAGCCGGCATCAAAGCCTGGCTCGTCGAAGAACACAGCGTGCCGCTGATGGCAATGCGCTTCTCCTTCAAGGGCGGCAATGCCCAGGATGGCGACGGCAAGGAGGGCATCGCGCATTTCCTCACCGGCATGATGGACGAGGGCGCCGGCGATCTCGATTCGCTCGCGTTCCAGAACCGCATGGAGGAACTGGCCATGCGCATGTCCTTCGAGGATGGCCGCGACAACCTCTATGGCTCATTCGAGACACTGAGCGAGAACCGCGCCGAGTCGCAGAAGCTGCTGAAGCTGGTGATCAACAAGCCGCGCTTTGATGCTGACGCGCACGAGCGCGTGCGGGCGCAACTGCTCTCAGGTCTGGCTGCGGCTGCACGCAATCCCGATGCCGTCGCCAACGATAAATGGCTCGCCAATGCGTTCCCGGGACATCCCTATGGCCGCCCGGCAACCGGTAGCATCGCCAGCATGAAGACCATTCTGCCGGCAGACCTTGAAACCTACCGCCGCAACGTCTTTGTCAAGAGCAGCCTGCGCCTCGTCGTCGTCGGCGACATCACGGCGGCGGAAGCCGCAGCCCTCATCGACGATGTGTTCGGTGCGTTGCCCGTCGTGGGAAAGCTGACGCCGGTTGCAGCGGTACAGCCCAAGCCTGTCGAGAAAATGCAGGTCATCGAAATGCCGGTACCGCAGTCCGTGGCCCGCTTCGGCCTTGGCGCCATGGGCCGCAAGGACAAGGATTTCATGGCCGCTTTCGTGCTCAACCACATTATCGGCGGCGGCGGGTTCTCGTCGCGGCTGATGGAAGAAGTGCGCGAGAAGCGCGGCCTCGCCTATTCCGTGTCCAGCTACATCCAGCCCTTCGACGCGACAAGCCTGTTCGGTGGCGGCGTGGCGACAAAAAATGAGCAGATGGCACAGTCGCTCGCTATTATCCGCGCCGAACTCAAGCGCATGGCCGACGAGGGGCCGACCCAGTCGGAACTCGACGGCGCCAAGAGCAATCTCACCGGTTCGTTCGCGCTACGCTTCGACACAAATTCGAAGATTGCCACGCAGCTCCTCTACTTCCTGGCCGAAGATCTCGGCATCGACTACGTCGACCGCCGCAACGCCGAAATCGACGCCATCTCGCTCGACGACATCAAAAAAGTCGCCAAACGCCTCCTCGTCGTCGACGACCTGTTCGTCACAGTCGTCGGCAAACCCGTCGGCCTGCCGCCGAAGGGCTGATGGGATCCGGGTTCAGGCCGCCTCGCAATCTTGAACAAAGCGGGCGACGGCTGCGGCAGCGCTGGCCATGTGGTCGGCGTGCTTGAAGCCTGAAGCGACGCGTGGCTTGAAGTCATGGTCGCCATCTGCGAGCCAGGCGATGTCAATCCCGTTCGGCAATCGATAACCCTCGACTTCGGCCCTGCAGCCCAGGGCATCGCGCTCGCCGTGAACGATCAACGTCGGGCACCGCATCGTCACGAGGTGGGCTGTGCGCAGCGTCTCGGGCCTGCCAGCGGGATGGAACGGATAGCCGAGGCAGACGCAGCCTTTGATCTGCCCGGCGGCGTAAAACTCATCCGCGATCATGCTGGCGACACGGCCACCCATGGACTTGCCGCCGATGACGAGCGGGTCGGTTCCATAGCGGGCGCGAAACCGTTCGACAGCCACGCGATAGTCGTCGCACAACACGGCGATCTTTGGGGGCGGGCGCCGGATACCGCCCTCGCGTCGGCCCGCCATATAGCCGAACTCGAAGCGGGCGACGCCGATGTCGCGCGCGGCAATCGCGGCAGCCATCGCCTCCAGGAACGCACTGTCCATGGGCGCTCCGGCCCCGTGCGCCAGCAGCAGGCAGGGCGCGTCACCTGACGGTCCTGCCGATATCCTGAACGCCACCAGATCGTCCCTCTGCGCTGCCGCCGCATTCTGTTGCCGGTTCAACCGCCGGCGATCAGCCGGCGCAGTTTCTTGAGGACCACGTCGGAATTTTCCTGATAGGCGAGCGTGCTATGAAACGCCCCGCGCGCGTCCATCAGGTAGGTGGTCGCTGTGTGATTGATCGTATAGCCCTCCTTGGTTGGTACTTTCTCGAAGAACACACGATAGGCGCGCGCGAGGTCGGCAACCTGGGCCTCGGTGCCGCTGATGCCGACGATGTGGGGATCGAACGAGGAGAGGTAAAGCTTCAACTGCTCGACCGTATCGCGCGCGGGATCGACCGAGACGAAGACATAGTTCATGCGGTCCGCGTCAGGTCCCAGCGCCTTTATGGTGTTGGACATGTCCAGCAGCGTTGTGGGGCAGACGTCCGGGCAAAAGGTGAACCCGAAGAATATGGCGAACGGCCTGCCCTTGAGCGCGTCGCTCGACAGCGTTCCGCCCGACGTCACCGGGAGCGTGAAGGGGCCGCCGATCGCGGCCGTGAGTGGCAGCGCGCCTTGCCGCATCCCGGGCAGACGCACGCCGGAAACTGCCAGCACCACCAGCCCGCCCAGCACTGCAATGAGCGCCCACAGGAGAAAGCGAAACGTTCGGAGCATAGATACCTCAGCCACCAGATTGCAGCAGTCCAGAGGCAAGACAACGGGTCATTCTGTCAATGCGGCGCATGCAGGCAACCGGGCTCACGCCTTGAGCTTGAGGCCGGGCGCCGGACGCTCCAGCAGCACATCGCGGCGGAAACGGTAGAGTTTTGCCGGCCGTCCGCCAGTGTGCGACTTCATCTCACCTGTGGGTTCGACCAGCCCGGTGGTCTCGACAAGGCGCCGGAAGTTCTGCTTGTGGAGGTCGGGGCCGAGGATCGCCTCGACTGTCTGCTGGAGGTCATAGAGGCTGAAGGCATCATCCATCAATTCGAAAATGACCGGCCGGTTCTTGA
>JANYHP010000094.1 GCA_025359005.1 Hyphomicrobiaceae bacterium
CCGACAACGGGGCGCGCGCCAAGGAGATTGAGACGGGTGTGGCGCGCCTGATGCAGCCGAACGGGATGGGCACGCGCTTCAAGGCGATCGGACTGCGCACGCCATCGCTGCAGCCGTTGCCGGGGCTGGAGACGGCGTAAAAGGCTTAATTTTTCTGGGTTTTGGTTAAATGATCAGCCAAAAGAGTTAATCGTCGCTAAGGCCATTTGCGAGCCCGTGGGTGAGTTTTATGTGGTTTGGGCCAGTGGGGGCGCGACCGTCAAGGTAAACGCCATCAGCGGTCAAATGCGGCGGTTTAAACGCCATTCCAGAGGGGTATTCTCGCCCCCGAATTTCATGCGCGCGGATACCACCGGCGACGACGGACCGTCGCCTTAACCGTGCAGCGCCGATATTTACGTTACTCGGTGTTGACCATCCCAGTACCGGCTGCCCTGATAGGTGTTAATTGATTGCCGGTTCGTCGACGGGCTTGCCGAAGCTGGTTTCGAGGAAGTCGAAATCGCAGCCATCTTGTGCCTGTTTGATGTGGCGCGAGAACATCCAGCCATAACCGCGCTCGTAGCGTTTGGCAGGCGGCGTCCACGCCTTGCGACGCTTTTCAAGTTCGGCGTCGCTGACATCGAGGTTGATGCTGCGGGCGGGAATATCGACCGTGATCCGATCACCGGTTTTGACGAGCGCGAGGGGGCCGCCCACGTAGCTCTCGGGCGAGACGTGCAGGATGCAGGCGCCGTAGCTGGTGCCGCTCATGCGCGCATCCGAAATGCGCACCATGTCGCGCACGCCCTGCTTCACGAGCTTGGTGGGGATGGGGATCATGCCCCACTCGGGCATGCCGGGGCCGCCTTGTGGGCCAGCGTTGCGCAGCACCAGCACATGATCCGCCGTGACGTCGAGGTCATCGCGGTTGATGTTTTTCTTCAGCTCGTCGTAGGTGTCGAACACCAGCGCCGGGCCGGTATGCTTGAGCAAGTGCTGCTCGCAGGCGGAGGGCTTCATCACGCAGCCGTCGGGGGCGAGATTGCCCTTCAGCACGGCAAGCGCGCCTTCCTGGTAGATGGCTTTGTCCAGCGTGCGTATGACGTCGTCGTTGTAGACTTCGGCGCCGACGAGGCTTTCCTTCCACGTCGCGCCCGAGACGTTGATCTGCCCGAGGTCGAGGACTTTTTCGAGCCGCGTCATGAGACCTAGAAGTCCGCCCGCGTAATAGAAATCCTCCATCAGGTATTTGTCGCCGCTCGGCCTGATGTTGGCGATCACCGGCACCGTGCGGCTCGCCGCATCGAAATCTGCAAGACCGATGGTCTGTCCCGCGCGGCGCGCCATGGCGAGGACGTGGATGACGGCATTGGTGGAGCACCCCATGGCCATGGCGACGGCGATGGTGTTGCGGAAGGCCTGCTCGGTGAGGATTTTCTGCGGGGTAAGATCCTCCCAGACCATGTCGACGACGCGGCGACCGGCCGCTGCACACATGCGCACGTGATTGCTGTCGGCGGCCGGGATCGACGAGGTGCCCGGCAGGCACAGGCCCATCACGTCGGCAAGTGCGGTCATGGTCGAGGCGGTGCCCATGGTCATACACACGCCGTAGGAGCGCGCGATGCCGACTTCCATTTCGCCCCAGTCTTTTGTCGAGATGTTGCCGGCGCGCCGCTCGTCCCAATACTTGAAGGCGTCGGAGCCCGAGCCCAAAACCTTGCCGTGCCAGTTGCCGCGCAGCATGGGGCCGGCGGGCACGAAGATGGCGGGCACGCCTGCACTCGTTGCCCCGAGGATCAATCCCGGCGTGGTCTTGTCGCAGCCGCCCATCAGCACCACGCCATCGACCGGTTGCGAGCGGATCAGTTCTTCTGTCTCCATCGCGAGGAAGTTGCGATAGAGCATCGTCGTCGGCTTCACCGTGCTTTCGCTGAGCGAGATCGCGGGCAGTTCGACGGGGAAGCCGCCTGATTGCAGCACGCCGCGCTTGACGTCGTCCACGCGAGTCTTGAAGTGCGCGTGGCACTGGGCGAAATCCGACCAGGTGTTGATGATGCCGATGATCGGCTTGTCCTTGAATTCCTCGACTGCATAGCCGATCTGGTTCATGCGCGAGCGATGGCCGAACGAGCGGAAATCGTCGGGCGCGAACCAGCGGGCCGAGCGCAGATCCGCCGCCGACTTCACTTTTTTATTCTTGTTGCTGGCGGTGGGCATGTGCGGTCCTCTGGGGGCGATTGCCCTATCCAGCCGGCGCTTGGTGAGCGTGGAGGCGGTGTGGGCTGCGACGCTTTGCACAGATATGAAGCGTTTCGGGGTGTCCGTCCACCGGCGTGCGTGCGTGGGCGACGCGGGAATGAGCTGTGGGAATGCACGGGGGCGGCGGTTCTTTCGACGTTGCCTCGGTGCTAGCGTAGGTTCGAAGTGATGCCGGTCTGAGTGGCCCGGCCGATTGGCGTGCACTTGGTGTCCATGCGTTCTTGGCAATGCGGTCTTGGAGTGCGTGATGTTTTTGTTCGCTCGGCGTTTGTTGTGTGTGGCGGTCTGCGGCGTGGCGCTGGTCCTGTCGGGCGCCGGGTCGGCGCGCTTGGCCATGGCCGGCAGCGGCACTTATGAGCCCACGCGCGCGCCGCAGATATCCGTGCTGCCGCAGGGCGCACACGCCTACTTCATCGAGTTTCGCGGGCGCAGCGAGGCGGATGGATGGGGCCACGCTTACGTTGTGCTCGGCGCTTTCGACGGGGCCGGCCGCCGCACCGACGTCGTGCGGTTCGGCTTTGTGCCGAAGGATGCCGACGACGAGCTTTGGAGTCAATTCCTCGTGCCCGTGCGCGGCATGGTCGGCGTCTCGCAGTCGGATGTCGCGGTCGTGCCCGACGTGCTGTTTCGTGCCCGTATCAGCCGTGCCGACTACGACCGTGTGCTGGGTGATCTCGACGCCTACCGTACGGACTGGACCACGTATCTGCTGATTGGCCACAATTGCAACGATCTGGCGGCCGCCGTTGCGCGCAGTATCGGTCTCGATGCGCCGCTGATCACCTTCCAGGCGCCCACCAGCTATATCGCAGAACTCAAGTTTCTGAACGACCCTGCCATGGTCGCGGCGCGCAAAGCTGAGTAGAGCGGCGGCTTATCCAGCTTTGCGCGTGGCTTCGTAGGCGGCGACGTTGGCGTGGGCGATGCGGAAGATCGGATTGGTGATGCCGTGCGCGCGGGCGCGTTCGGCGAGGTAGCCGAGGATGTGTTCGCCTTCGGTCGGGCCGCCTTTTTCCATGTCGCGCAGCATGGAGGCCTTGTAGGTGGGGCCGGCCTTGCGGAACATGCCGCGCATGCCTTCCAGGTGCGCCTCAGGGATGGGTTGGCCTTCGGCGGCG
>JANYHP010000097.1 GCA_025359005.1 Hyphomicrobiaceae bacterium
AGCGAAGAATCTCATTCTACAACTGCTCCGAAGTTCGTACTATCTGGGCAGGCTCCTAGGTGCTGGCAGCATTGCCGACCTTCGCGCCGGCACCGGTGTAGACGTCAACCTTGGTGCTGGCGAAGCAACAGAACAGCTCGGCCGCGATGTTCTTGGTGAAGAAATACGACAGCGTCGCGGTTGGAATGAACGAGTCGCTGGTCTTGGCAGTGTAGGCGCCGGTGACGTTGGTGCTGTCGAGGACGAGCGACTTGGTCTTGTCGTTCGTGCTCAGGTAGGTGCCCTGCAGGCGGATCATTAAGTTGCCGTCATCGCCGGCGACGGCCGGTGCCGTGGTGGCAGCAGCGGCCAGCAGCACAACGCCTGCCGCACGCAGGATGGAACTCGAAATCTGTCGCATTGTCGTCATTCCCCGATATGTGAGCCCGCCGCCCGCAGATGCGGTTCGCCGCGCATGTGGTATCGTTTTCTCCGCTGCACTTTCGTCAGGCGATGCAGTCTCGTTAGACGAGTCGACTGTGCTGATCGCGCGGATTGATCGCGGATCTGTTGATCCAGATCAGAGCTGGCGCCATGGACGGCCGTTGTGGCGTCCGCATCACGCGATCCCTGATCAGCATCAGGGATGCCGACGCAGCGTGTGCCGCACTATGGTCCGGCCGGCAGGACTTTGGCGGCGGTGATTTCGACTTCGACGAGGAATTCCGGCCGCGTGAAGCCCGAGACGACCACCAGGGTGGAGGCGAAGCCATCGCCCGCCACATAGCGGCTGCGCACCGCGCCATAGATCGGGAAATGCGCGCGATCGAGGACGAAGCCGTTGAAGCGCACGACGTCGGCGAACGTCATGCCGGCCTCCGAAAGGATCGCGCCGATGTTGTCGAAGCAGCGCACGCATTGTGCCTCGATCCCCTCGGGGACGGAGCCGTCGGGAGCGATGCCGAGTTGGCCGGATGCCAGCAGCATCGTCGCCCCCGGTGCCACGAGCACGCCGTGGCTGTAGCCGGCGAGGGGCGCGTGGATGGCTTGAGGCCGCAAAGCACGCAGAGTGGGCTGGTTCATCGGGGTTCCCGCGTGTCGTGTCCGAATGGAAAGCAGCGGATAAGGCCGCCGGGATGCGCCAAACCTGCACAAAAGCCCTTGATCTGGCCACAGTTTGGTAACACTTCCGCGAAAGATTACGCGTAGTGATCGTTGTTCGAGGACGACGGCGGCTGTGACAGGACCGCGCGTCGTCGTGCCGAAGACCACCTGGGCTTGCACATGAAAAATGCCGTTTCTCTCGGTTCTGTCCTGGCTGACAAAAGGGCACGCGGCTCTGGGAGCAGCCGCGTGCTCGCCGTCGCCCGGGCCTCCGCCGTCATGGCTGTCATCATGACGGGGGCGGTCGCACTTGGCCAGATGCCGTCTTTTGCGCAGTCCGAAAGTGGGAGCACTCAAGGCTATGAGCCCGCGCCGAAGCGCTCGACCGCGCGCCGCAACGACGCCTATCGCGGTACCGACAACGGCCCGGGCCTCGGCACACTGGGGGGGCAGCAGGCACCCGCCCAGCCAGCCCCTTATATGAGCGGCGGCGATACACCCGCGTACGGCGCGCCCGCCCGAGCCGGCGGCTATGATCAACCCTCCGGCCCCGTCACCGCCCAATCCGGCGCCTATGGCACCTACGAGCCGCGTTACGGTGCGCCCGAGCGGCCCTATGCGCCGGAGGGTGCGACGCCTGGCGCCGCGCCGGGCTATGGCGTACCCGGCAACGCCCGCCCCAATGCGTCCCAGCAGGGCCGCGACGACTACAGCCCCGCCCCGCCGCCAGCCTACGCCCAGTCCGCGCCGGCCGGGCAAGGCTATGGTCTGCCGCAAGGCGGCTACGGGCAGGGCCCCGCGCCGAGCCAGGGGTATGGCCAAAGTCCCGGTTACGGGCAAGGACCGAACCAGGGACAAGCCCAGGGCGGCTATGGGCAACCCTACAGCCCGCCGCCACGCGACGAAGTCCGCGATCGCCGCCCCGATGACGATTATCCCGGCGGCGGCCCGCGCGTCGACGACCGGCGCGACACCTCGTATTCGTCCAACGAAATTCTCGGCGCCGGCCACAAGTTCTTCGGCTCCATCAGCCAAGGGCTCGCCAGCGTTGTCGAAAACGCCTTCAAGCGGCAGGGTCGGCCAAACGGCTACATTCTCGGCGAGGAGGCGGGCGGCGCCTTCATTGCCGGTCTTCGCTACGGCGAGGGCGTGCTCTACACGCGCGACGCCGGCACCCATCGCGTCTACTGGCAGGGTCCGTCGCTGGGTTATGACATCGGCGGCGCCGGCTCCAAGACGATGATCCTCGTGTACAATCTGCGCAGCCCGGACGAAATTTTCGAGCGCTTCGGCGGCA
>JANYHP010000160.1 GCA_025359005.1 Hyphomicrobiaceae bacterium
GGTAGCCCTGGCCGGTCATTGACGGCCATCAACTATCCCTCCCGATCGACGAAAGTATCCACCACGCGCTTGCGGCCGGCCGCGTCGAACTCGATGGTGAGCTTGTTGCCGTCCACCTCGACCACGCTGCCGCCGCCGAATTTCTGATGCGCGACACGGTCGCCGACGCGATAACCGGCGCCCTTGGCGCTGGAGGCAGCGACGAGGTCGCCGTCGATCGTGACGGGGCCGCGCACTTGTCCTGGCTTTGCGGTCTGGAACTTTGGCTTGGCTGGCCCGGCTGAGAAGTTTCCGCCGTGGGTCCCGCCCTGCGCTGCCTCGCTCTTCCAATGCTGCTGCGCGCGCTGCCATCCGGGTGTCTGATAGGTGCTCTCGTAGGGCGTTGCCTGTTCGTCGAAACGGCTTTTGCCGAATGGATTGGTGCGCCCGAAGTTCTGATAGGCGCCGCCGAACTGGCTCTTGGCTTCCACGACGGTGATATGGGCCTCAGGCAGTTCGTCGACGAACCGCGACGGCACTGCGCTCTGGTAGAGCCCGCGCATACGGCGGTTCTGTGCGAACGAGATGTGCACCTGCTTCTTACCGCGCGTGATGCCCACGTACGCCAGCCGCCGTTCCTCCTCGAGCCCGGCGAGCCCGCTCTCATCGAGCGATCGCTGATGGGGAAACAACCCTTCCTCCCAACCGGGCAGAAACACGGTGCCGAACTCCAGCCCCTTGGCGCCATGCAGCGTCATCAGCGACGCGCGATCGCCGTCGTCACCGCTTACTGTGTCCATCACCAGCGAAACATGCTCGAGAAACCCGGCCAAGGTCTCGAACTGATGCATGAAGCGGATGAGTTCCTTCAAGTTCTCCAGCCGCGCCTGCGCCTGCGGACCTTTGTCGGCCTGCCACATGGCGGTATAGCCACTCTCGTCGAGGATCAGCTCTGCCAGCTCTGTGTGGCTCAGCGTATCCAGCTTTTGCCGCCACTGGTCGAATTGGCTGAGCAGGTCGCGGAACGCCTTGCGCGCCTTGCCGCCCAGTTCCTCTGTCTCGATGATTTGGCGGGCCGCGAAGGTGAGCGGAATACCGCGTTGGCGCGCGTACTCGATCACGCGTTTGACACTTGTTTCTCCCAGCGCCCGTTTTGGCACATTGACGATGCGCTCGAATTTCAAATCGTTCGCCGGGTTTGCCACCACTTCCAGATAGGCGATCGCATCCTTGATTTCCTGGCGCTCGTAGAAGCGAGGACCGCCGATCACACGATAGGGCATGCCGAGCGTGATGAAGCGATCTTCGATCGCGCGCATCTGCGCCGACGCCCGCACCAGCACGGCAATCTCGTTCAACGGATGTCCCGACTTCTGCAGGGCCTCGATCGTCTCGCCAATCGTCCGCGCCTCTTCCTCGTCGTCCCACACGCCGGTGACAGTGACCATCTCGCCGGCCGCCCCGTCGGTGAACAGCGTCTTGCCAAGCCGGCCCTTGTTCTGTCCGATCAGGCTGGCGGCGGCGCCTAAGATATGGCCGTCGGAGCGGTAGTTGCGCTCCAGTTTGATGACGCACGCTCCTGGAAAGTCCTTGTCGAAGCGCAGAATGTTGTCCACCTCGGCGCCGCGCCACCCATAGATCGATTGATCGTCGTCGCCGACGCAACAGATGTTAGCGCAGCCCTGGGCGAGCAGCCGCAGCCAGAGGTACTGCGCCACGTTGGTGTCCTGGTACTCGTCGACCAGTATGAACTTGAAGCGGCGGTGGAAGTCGGCAAGCACGTCCGGATGCGTCTGGAACAGCCGCAGGCATTCGAGCAGCAGGTCGCCGAAGTCGCATGCGTTCAAATCTTTGAGGCGTTGCTGGTAGGCAGCATAGAGCAGCGCGCCCCGGCCGTTGCCGAAGGCATGGGCTTCGCCACCCGGAACCTTATCCGGCGTGATGCCGCGATTCTTCCAGCCGTCGATCAGGTTGGCCAGCTGTCGCGCCGGCCAGCGCTCCTTGTCGAGGCCGTCCACCTCGATCACCTGCTTCATGAGCCGCAATTGATCGTCAGCATCGAGGATTGTGAACCCGCTCTTCAGGCCGACCAGTTCAGCGTGCCGGCGCAGGATCTTGACGCCGATGGAGTGAAAGGTCCCAAGCCAGGTCATGCCCTCGACGGCGCCGCCGATGAGCCCACCAATGCGCTCACG
>JANYHP010000194.1 GCA_025359005.1 Hyphomicrobiaceae bacterium
ACGGCATACTTCGGCTTGCCGGAAGGCCAGCGCGGCATCTTTGTCGGCGGCGGCGGCACCGTTCGCGTTCAGCGCATCATCGGCTATTCGGTGATGGCGGACATGATGCTGACCGGGCGGATGCTGTCGATCGAAGAAGCCGAGAAGCTCACGATCGTGCGCTATGTCGTCGAGGCGGGACAGGCCGTGGCCAAGGCGAAGGAACTCGCCGCGCGCATCGCCCAGAACACCTCGTTGACCAACTGGCAGATCACCAACGTGCTGCCGCGCGTCAACGATCTGTCGCATGACGACGGGCTGTTCATGGAATATCTGAATTCCTCGATGCAGCGGCCACCGGAATCGGCGCAGCGTCTCCGCGATTTCATTGAAAAGCGTGCGCCCCCGCTGCAGGCGCCAGGCAAGGCCTCAGCCAAGAAAGCGTGACGAGGAGCGCGCGCCATGAAGCTCGACGATCTGATCGCGATCGACGTCCACACCCATGCCGAGGTGTCCTGCCGTCAGCCGGCCGACGCTCATTGGCAGCCCTTCGAAGAAGCCGCCAACACCTATTTCAAGGCCGGCAAGCGCCCGACCATCGCCGAAACCGTCGCCTACTACCGCGAGCGGAAAATCGGCCTGATCATGTTCACGGTCGACAGCGAGTTCCAGATCGGCAACCGGCGCATCCCCAACGAAGAAGTGGCCGAGGCCGCCGCCGCCAACTCGGACATGATGATGGCGTTCGCCTCCATCGATCCGCACAAGGGCAAGATGGGCGTGCGCGAAGCCCGCGACCTCATCAAGGCCGGCGTCATCAAGGGGTTCAAGTTCCACCCCACCGTGCAGGGGTTCTTTCCCAACGATCGCATGGCCTATCAGTTGTATGAGGTGATCGCCGAATACAAACTGCCGGCGATTTTCCACTCCGGCCACTCCGGGATTGGCACCGGCATGCCCGGCGGCGGCGGGCTGAAACTCAAGTATTCCAATCCCATCCACGTCGATGACGTGGCCGCCGACTTCCCCGACATGACCGTGATCATCGCCCATCCGTCGTGGCCTTGGCAGGACGAGGCCTTGTCGGTGTGCCTGCACAAGCCCAACGTCTACATCGACCTCAGCGGCTGGAGCCCGAAGTATTTTCCCGCCGACCTCGTCACCCGTGCCAACGGGCAGTTGAAGCACAAGATGCTGTTCGGCTCGGATTTCCCGCTGATCCAGCCGGACCGCTGGATCAAGGACTTCAAGGAGGCTGGCTTCAAGCCCGAGGTTCACGATCTCATTCTGAAACAGAACGCGATCAAGGCCTTACGACTAGGCGCAGGCGCCTGAACCTTGGCGCAGACCAGCCCCGCAATCGCTGCGGACTTGCAATTGACGGCGGCACGTCACTAATGTCGCATCGGGAGCATGGGTTGAGGACGGCACCGCCGTCCGACCTGAAAAAACGCCTGAAATGGGCGACCAAGGGGCCAAGATACGATGAGTTCGATCGCAGAGGCGCGGGCCTTGGCAAAGCAGAGTGGGGCCAAGCGCAATCGCGGCAGCACCCCGCCAACCGATATCGCCAATCCGGAATACTTCCATAAGGTTGTCGACTGCCAATACGCCTGCCCCACGCACACCCCGGTTCCCGAATACATCCGCCTGATTGCCCAAGGCCGGTACGCGGCTGCCTATATGCTGAATTGGGAAAGCAACGTCTTCCCAGGTGTGCTCGGCCGCGTCTGCGACCGCCCCTGTGAGCCCGCCTGCCGGCGCGGTCGCGTCCAGGTCGGCAACGAGGACAACGCCAAGGACCCCAGCAAGAAGGACGCCGAACCGGTGGCCATCTGCCGCCTCAAGCGGGTCGCCGCCGACATGAAGGGCGATATCGACGTCTTCATGCCCGATATCCCCACAGCCAAGAACGGCAAGCGCATTGCGCTGCTGGGCGCCGGCCCGGCATCACTGACGGTGGCGCGCGACTTGCTGCCACTCGGCTACAGCGTGACGCTGTTCGAGAAGGATCCGAAGGGCGGCGGGCTGATGCGCACCAACATCCCCTCGTTCCGGTTGCCGGAAACGGTGCTCGACGAGGAAGTGAATCGCATCGTCGAATTCGGCGTCGAGAAGCGCTTCGGCCACGAAATCAAGAGCATGAAGGCCGTGCTCGCCGAAGGCTTCGATGCCGTTTTCGTCGGCACCGGTGCGCCCAAGGGCAAGGACCTCGAAATCCCCGGCCGCCGCGAGGCTGACGCCAACATCCACATTGGTATCGATTTTCTGACATCGGTCGCCTTCGGCCACGTCGACAAGATCGGACGCCGCGTGATCGTGATCGGCGGCGGCAACACGGCGATGGACTGCTGCCGCACCGCGCTGCGTCTCGGTGCCGAGGCCGTCACCGTTACCGTGCGCAGCCCGCGCAAGGTGATGAAGGCGTCCGACTGGGAGGTGCGCGACACCATGCATGAGGGCATCCCGATCCTCGACAATCATGCGCCGAAGTCCTTCGTCATCAAGGGTGGCAAGTTGGCCGGCATGACGTTTGAAAAAATGATCGAGCAGGGCGTCGACGCCAAGGGCCGGCCGAAACTGGTCGCCTCCGGCGAGATGGTGACGGTCGACTGTGACGATGTGCTGATGGCGGTCGGCCAGGACAACGCCTTCCCCTGGATCGAGACCGATGCCGGGATCACGTTCGGCGAATGGGGCATGCCCACCGTCGACACCGTCACGTTCCAGTCGTCCAACCCGAAGGTGTTCTTCGGCGGCGATGCCGCGTGGGGGCCTGAGAACATCATCAAGGCCGTCGCCCACGGACATCAGGCGGCCATCTCCATCGACGCGTTCTGCCATGGCAAGACGCTGACCGACCGCCCGGCGCCGGGCCACACGCTGGTCAGCCAGAAAATGGGCATCCACGAGTGGTCCTATAAGAACGACTATGACGCCAGCCGTCGCGTGCACGTGCCGCACGCCGACCTCAAGGCCTCACTCGCCAATCTCAAACTCGAGGTCGAACTCGGCTTTGACGAACAGCGCGCGCTGCGCGAGGCGGGCCGTTGCCTGAACTGCGACGTGCAGACGATCTTCGCGCCCAAGCTGTGCATCGAGTGCGACGCGTGCATGGACATCTGCCCGGTCGATTGCATCAACTTCATCGCCAACGACGACGAGGCGGCACTGCGCACGCAACTGCGCGTGCCGGCGCACAACCCCAAGGCAGACGTGATGGTCTCAGAAGCACTCAAAACTGGGCGCATCATGGCCAAAGATGAGGACGTGTGCCTCCACTGCGGGCTGTGCGCCGAGCGCTGCCCCACCGGCGCCTGGGACATGCAGAAATATACCTATGTCGCGCCGCAAGCGTCGAAGGCGTGCCTGACCAATCACAACAAGCATCTGCGGTGAGGAGTGCCGTGGCCTTCAATGTTTCCTCGGTAGACCATGAGGCTTCGCTGCGGTGACCAAACTTCTCGACAAAGCGATCGAAGCTGTCCGCGGCCTCACGCCGGAGGAACAGGACGAGATCGCAGAAGTCATCCTGGCGATGGCCGCAAGCGATGATGCTGCGGCGGGGACGAAAGAAGAAGCAGGGGACTATTCGCAAATTCGGGGTTGGTAGATATCCCTACACCTTCTTCTACCAAATCGACGAAACACAGCAGATTGTTACGATCCTCAACATCAGGCACACAGCGCGCAAGCGGACGTATCGAGATACATAAACGTGCCTTCGCAGAGACAGCACTCACCATGTCCGGCATCAACGATTTCGTCATCAAGTTCGCAACCGTCAACGGATCGGGCTCTGCGTCCGCCAACGGCATCTTTGCAAAGACGCTGTTCCGCATGGGCATCCCCGTCAGCCCCAAGAACATCTTCCCCTCCAACATCCAGGGGCTTGCCACGTGGTATGAGGTTCGCGTCTCGGAAAAAGGCTACCTCGCTCGCCGCGACGGTATCGATCTGATGGTGGCGATGAACCCGCAGAGCTACGCGGAGGATCTCAAGGCCGTGGTGCCTGGTGGCTGGCTTTTGTACGACAGCTCCCTGCATCGGGACTGGGCGCGCGAGGACATCACGATCCTGCCGGTGCCGATCGCCGAGATGTGCGCCAAAAAATGGTTCGATCCGCGCCAGCGCCAGCTGTTCAAGAACATGGTCTATGTGGGTGCGCTCTCGGCGCTGCTCGACATCGACCTGGATGTCTTGAAGGTCGTCGTTTCCGATCAGCTGAAGGGCAAGGAAAAGCTCGTCGCCGCCAACATGACCGCGGTGGGGCTGGGCCGGGAGTATGCGCAGGCCAATTTCGATTGCCCGCTGCCGATCAAGGTCCGCCACGCCACGGGCGCGAAGGGCAAGATCCTGGCAACCGGCAACGAAGCGGCAGGGCTTGGTGCCGTCTATGCCGGCGCCACGGTGCTCGGATGGTATCCGATCACACCGTCGACATCGGTGGCCGAGGGCTTCGAGAAGCACGCCAAGCGCTTCCGCGTCAAAGATGGCAAGCGGCTCTATGCCATCGTGCAGGCCGAGGATGAACTGGCCGCCATCGGTATCGCCATCGGCGGCGGCTGGAACGGCGCGCGCGCCTTCACGGCTACGTCCGGCCCCGGCGTCTCGCTGATGAGCGAGTTCCTCGGGCTCGCCTACTTCGCGGAAGTGCCGGTGGTGTTGTTCAACATCCAGCGCGGCGGCCCGTCCACCGGCATGCCGACGCGAACCGGCCAGCCCGACATCATATTGTGCGCCTACGCCAGCCACGGCTACACCAAGCATGTGCTGCTGTTTCCCGCCGACCCGACTGAATGCTTCAGCATGGGTGCCGAAGCCTTCAATCTGGCCGAGCGGCTGCAAACCCCGGTCATCGTCATGTCGGATCTCGACATCGGCATGAACGACTGGGTCTGCGAGCCGTTCGCCTGGGATGACGCCAGGGTGCACGACCGCGGCAAGGTACTGACGGCCGAGGAACTGGAGAGCTTCAAGGACCGCCGCGGACAACCGTGGGGCCGCTATCTCGATATCGACGGCGACGGCGTGCCCTACCGCACGCTGCCCGGCACGCACGCCAACATGGGCGCGTTCTTCACGCGCGGCACCAGCCACGATGAGTACGCGCGCTACACCGAAGACGGCACGATCCACGCCCGCGTCATCGACCGCATTCGCCGCAAGTTCGAAGTGACCGGCGCGGCCCTGGTGCCCAAACCCGAGATCGTCATCCGCGATCCCAAGGGCAAGACAGGCGTCATCTACTTCGGCGCCACCCGCCCCGGTGTGCTCGAGGGATTGGACGAACTGGCGGCCGAAGGCTTCAAACTCAATTCGATGCGGCTCAAGGCGTTTCCCTTCAACGACGACGTCAAAGCGTTCTGCGCGGCCCACGACACGATCTTCGTCATCGAACAGAACCGCGACGGCCAGATGCGCTCGCTCTTGATGGTCGAAGCCGGCGTGCCGGGCGACAAACTGATCGCCACGCTGAACTACGACGGCACGCCAATGACCGCGAAATTCGTCCGCGATGCGATCCTCAAGCACCTGCGACCCGCCAAACAGCAAGCGGCGGAGTAGCTGATGCGGAATTATCTAATTGTGGCATCACTTATTGTGCCCACAGTAGCAATGACGGCCGAGTCATTTCCACTCACTAAATCCGCATGGGAACGACTTCAAACAATCCGAAAGACGAACGATTCTATATCTATTGCTTTGCCAAAGCCGGTCCAGCCAGAGACTTATCGGACTTAATTGCCAAAGCTCACGCTTTGGAAGGGGCAAGGCTTGCAGGGTCTGACTGCGGGGGACAACGATTTCTGCTAATTCCTGAGCACGCCCACGAGTTAGGAATGGTCTACTGCAAACGGGAAAATTCGAACCCGCGACAAACAAAAATCGAAGCAGGTCTCGCTAAGTGCCTTTCGGCGCAATAGTTATATAAGATCATCGCATCTGAAGAGTGACGCACCCATGTCCTATATCGCCAAGCCATCCGCCTATCACCCTGCGCTGCGCAAGAACGAGTTGGGGTTGACGCATCGCGACTATGAAGGGTCGATGTCGACGCTGTGCGCGGGCTGTGGCCACGACAGCATCACGGCGTCGATCATCGAAGCGTGCTTCGAGATGGATCTGCCGGCGCACAGGATCGCGAAAATCTCCGGCATCGGCTGCTCGTCGAAGACCCCGACCTATTTCCTGGGCCGCAGCCACGGCTTCAACTCGGTGCACGGACGCATGCCGTCGGTGACAACGGGCGCGGCCATGGCCAACCGCGAGCTGGTCTATATCGGTGTGTCAGGCGACGGCGATACCGCCTCCATCGGGCTCGGCCAATTCTGCCACGGCGTGCGGCGCAAGTTGAACATGACCTACATCGTCATGAACAACGGCTGCTATGGCCTGACCAAAGGGCAATTCTCGGCCACCAACGACAAGAACTCGCCGTCCAAGAAGGGCGAGGCCAATCCCTTCGACGCGATCGATCTGTGCCAGCTGGCGATCCAGCTCGGCGCCGGCTTCGTGGCGCGGTCGTTCTCCGGCGACAAGGACCAGCTGGTGCCGCTCATCAAGGCCGCCATCGCCTACAAGGGCTTTGCGTTCCTCGATGTGATCAGCCCCTGCGTGACGTTCAACAACCACGACGCCTCGACCAAGAGCTACACCTACGTGCGCGAGCACAACAAAGTCACCGAAAACCACCTCGACTTCGTCGAACACAAGCAAGAGATCACCGTCGATTATGCCGAGGGCACGTCGACCACGATCGAGATGCACGACGGCTCGCGCCTGATGCTGCACAAGCTCGATGGCGGCCACGATGCGACGGATACCGACGCCGCGCTGTCAGCGATCAGGCAGAGCGCCAAGACGGGCGCCGTGGCGACCGGGCTCCTCTACGTGAACCCGCACCAGGAAGAGCTGCACGACGTGCTCGGCACCGAAGCCCGCGCCCTCAACACCGTGCCGATGAGCGATCTGTGCCCCGGCTCGAAGGCGCTCGAAAGTGTCAACGCGCGCTTCCGCTGAGGCGCTGAGGCAACGACCGCGCCCGGCGGCTAGAGCATTTTCCACCAAAGTGGACACCGGTTTGGTGCAGAAAATGCGATAAACAAAGGGCTAGAGCGCTTTCCTCGATCCAAACCAAGTGGAAAGCGCTCTAGTGCAGCGCATCTGA
>JANYHP010000639.1 GCA_025359005.1 Hyphomicrobiaceae bacterium
CGAGACTGATCTTGCGGGCGAAAAAGGCTTCGGCAAAGCGTTCGGGGGCGCGGCATTCCATGCCGCGCAAGCGCGCCAGACCGCGGAAGGTGTCGGCGTCGAACCAGTCCTTGGAGCGCTGCGTGCCGAAGTGCTTGAGCAGCAGCGCGATCTTGGCGTCGAGCGCCGAAGCCGTGACCGGCATGTAGGCGTTCGGCTGGCCCAGATCGCCATCCCACTTGGGGATTTCGTAGGCGAGGATGAGACTGTCGCGAAACGTGGTCCAGGTGTGCTGGTTGACGGCGCGGTGGTCCTGATGGGCGTCGTCGGCGCGATGCGTGAAGATGACGTCCGGCGGCGCGATGCGCTTTTTCAAGTCTTCGAGCCATGCCTTGATGGCCGTGCTTTGATCGGGAAAATGGCCGTCGCGGAACTCCGCGCACTCGATGGCGCTCGCCGCAGCCCCCGAAGTGAACTCGGCATGCGAGGCGCGGGCTTCGGCGGCACGCGCCGCGTTCGTGCTCAACACGCACCAGTGCACGTCGAGGCGAGCGCCCGCCTCGATCCAGGCGCGATGCGTGGCGCCGACGCCGATCTCGATATCGTCGGAATGGGCGCCAAGGCACAGGACGGACAATTTGCGGCCGGGCGCGACCAGTGGAAGGCTCAACATGCATGCCTATCCCGTTTCTTCCGGCGCAAAAAATGGAGGTCTGTAGGGCGGGTTAGCGCAGCGTAACCCGCCACAACGGGCGAGAACGGTTCCACAGCTTGAAGCGCGATCCTCGATTCTGACGGCGCAATACGCCCGAAGGGGGCTATTGCGCCCTACAGGACAGCGCTTTTTTGGGCGAACCGGAACTGAGGGGATAGGCATGCTCAACATGGATTGCAACCGAACTCAGGACGACTTCAGGCGCGCTAGTGTGGCGTCGCGCCTTAGTTGATCGGTGGTGCGGCTTGGCAGGTATCAACTAAGGCGCGCTGAACGCCACACTAAGCCAATGATTTTTCTAGTGGCCTTCATGTCGCGCCAAAACTGAAAGAAGGTGCGGCGGTGATGCAGTTTTGGCGCGACAGGCCACTAGGGCAGTCACCCCGTCATCATGGGGCGCAGAGCGAGGCTATCGTCGGTGCGGCGCCAGGGCATGCGGCCTTGCTCAACCATATCTTCGAGCACCTGCCGATCGCGCAGCGTGTCCATGGCCCGCCAGAACCCGGTGTGCTTGAAGGCCATCAGCTGGTTGTCGGCGATGAGGCGGGCGAACGGCTCGACCACCAGTTCCTCGCCCTCGCGCATATAGTCGAAGATGGTGTGCTTGAAGATGAAGAAGCCGCCGTTGATCCAGATGTCGGTCTTGTCGCTCGACGACATGCCGCGCACGGCGCCATCCTGATCGATGTCGGCCATATGGTAGGTGAGCGGCGGGCGCACCGCGAGGAACGCGGCGGCCTTGCCGCTGGCCTTGAAGGCGGTGACCATCTCGTCGAGGTTCACGTCGGAGAGCCCGTCGCTGTAGTTGGCGAGGAAATACTCCTCGCCGCGCACTTGCTCGCGCACGGCCCACAGGCGCTCGCCGATATTGCGCCACACGCCGGTATCGATCATGGCAATGCGCCAGTCTTCCTGCAACTTGCCGATATACTCGACCTTGGCGCCAGCGCTGGAGACGATGCAGTCGACATAGGCCTGCGGCTTGTAGTTCAGAAAATAGTCTTTGATGGTGTTAGCCTTGTAGCCAAGACACAGCACGAAATCGCGATGGCCGAAGCGGCTGTAGGTATCCATCAGGTGCCACAGGATCGGCTGCTGGCCGACCGGGATCATCGGCTTGGGCACCGCCTCGGAGTATTCCCGGATGCGGGTGCCGAGCCCGCCGCAGAACAGAACAACTTTCATCGATTGCGTCCTAAACCCAAAACACGCGCCAGAAACACCCGGCAGCGCGAGCCAGCATCCGAAATTAACGGTGAATGCGCGAGCTGTAAAAGATGCTGCGCACGATCATGAAACCATACTAAAACAGCTGCGTTCAGGGTGGAGGCAAACGGCTCGCAAGGCGACAGGAAAAATCGTATGAAAATCCAAGCCGATCGTCTAGGTGCGATACGTCTTATTCGTTACTTCTGTTTCGTCACCCGTCCACGCATGGTCAACCAGTCGATGCATCGCAGACATTGCCCCAGAGATTGCCCCAGAGAGCATTCCAGAGTTTACCAATGATCTTTACGGAGACCCGGCTCGCGGGTGCCTTCATTGTCGATGTGCAAAAGCGGGAAGACGCGCGCGGCTTTTTTGCCCGCGAATTCTGCGACGACGAATTCCGGGCTCACGGGCTGGAGCCGGTAGCACCGCAGACCAACATGTCGCTGAGCCACAAAGCTGGCACGATCCGGGGCATGCATTTTCAGTACCCGCCGGCTGTCGAAAGCAAGGTTGTGCGGTGCGTCCGCGGCGCGCTGGTCGACATCATCGTCGACCTCAGGCCCGAAAGCCCCACGTTCCTCGAGCACGTGGCGGTGGAGTTGACCGAAGACAACTGGCGCTCGCTTTACGTGCCGGGGCGCTTCGCCCATGGCTTCCAGACATTGCGCGACGACACGGTGTGCATCTATCGCGCCGGGCATCGCTATGCACCCGATTGCGAGGCCGGCCTCCGCTACAACGATCCGAGGCTCGGCCTGACATGGCCCGTGCCCGTGAGCACCGTCTCCGACAAAGACACCGCATTCGCTGATTTCGATTGTGTCGAGCATGACCTCCGCCAGCGTATGATGCTCGGCACGCCGCAAGCGGCAGCCCCCCACCAATCCCGCGAGAGAGCCCTGCCATGATGATGGTCGACACCGCACTAAAAGCCCGGCATGCGGCGGGCAAGCCCATTCGCCTTGGCATCCTGGGCGCCGGCTGCGTCGGGCGCGGGCTGACCAACCAGCTCGTCAACACGACACAGGGCATCAAGATCGCCGCCATCTACAACCGCACCATCGAGCGCGCCCACGATGCCTTCCGCTACGCCGGCGTCGAGCAGACGACGGAAGTGAGCAGCCAGAGCGCGCTGGACGCGGCGATCGAAGCCGGAAAATTCGTCGTCACCGGTGATCCGATGCTGCTGGCGCGCTCACCGCACGTCGACGTCATCATCGATGTGACCGGCGCTGTTGAACTCGGCGCGCACGTGGTGCTGGAAGCGTTCAAGCACGGCAAGGACGTGATCCTGATGAATGCCGAACTGGACGCGACGATCGGGCCGATTTTGCAGGTCTACGCGGACAAGGCCGGCGTGATCCTGTCGGCCTGCGACGGCGACGAACCGGCCGTGCAGATCAACCTGCATCGCTGGGTGGCCGGCATGGGGCTGACGCCACGCGTGATGGGCAACGTGAAGGGCCTGCAGGACGCCTACCGGAATCCGACGACGCAAAAAGGCTATGCCGACACCTGGGGGCAGACGCCGCAGATGTGCACGAGCTTCGCGGACGGATCGAAAGTGAGTTTCGAGCAAGCCATCGTGGCCAACGCGACCGGCTTCGGCGTGCTCCAGCGCGGCATGACCCGCGGCCTCGAATATCGCGGCGACGTCATGAAGCTCGGCCAGCTTTATGATCTGGACGTGCTGCGTCAGCGCGGCGGCATCGTCGACTACATCGTCGGCACGCCGTACACCAAGATCTACTGCCTCGCCGAACACCCCGACCCCAAGCAGCAGCACTATCTCAGGCTCTACAAAATGGGCGACGGCCCGCTCTATTCCTTCTTCACGCCGCTGCATCTGGTGCACTTCGAAGTGCACAACACGATCGGCCGCGTGGTGCTGTTCCGCGATGGCGTGGCCAAGCCGTTGGGTGGACCTGTCGTGGAAGTGTGCGCGGTCGCCAAGCGCGATCTGAAGAAGGGCGAAGTGCTCGACAACTACGGCATGTACATGACCTACGGCGAAGGCGTGAACGCCGACGAGATGAGCCGCATGCGGTATCTGCCCGAGGGCCTGGTGGAAGGCTGCACGCTCAAGGCCGACATCCCCAAGGACGGCGTGCTGACCTACGACCACGTCGAATTGCCGGTCGGGCGCCTTGCCGATCAACTGCGCGCGGAGCAATACCGCCACTTTCGCGGTGAAACGTGGCTCGACAGCTACGGCATGGCGCGGGCGGCGGAGTAGGGCGCGGGCGCAGTCCATGGCGACAAAGCCAAAGGACTCTGCCCTTTGAACCCGCAAACGGTCTCATTGTTGTTTGACGCCTTCGCGTCCGCCCTTTTGAAACCCGTCTGGGGCGGACGTGGCAACGGCGCGTCGACTCCGCGCCGACAACGCCGTGGCAGCGCCGCAGCGCGACTCCCTTGACAGAGCGGGTTGTCCGAAGGGACGCGTCCCTTCGGCGGGAGCGCAGTTGCTTTGTGCGCCTGCGCGCACGGTGGGCTGGCCCCGTTTCGTGCGTGAGCACGAAAGCTGTTGCCGCGAGCGCAATTCTTGATCGTTTCCACACAAATGATTACACGCGGAAGTTTACTTTAAAATACAATGCAAGCTGATCATGCAGCCGGAGCGTGCTATTCTACCAGCATAACTTCCGTTGCATTCGTGGGCGCTCGAGAGCTTGTCGATCACCGCGGCGGAGGCGTGGCTTGGCGAAATGGGTTGGGGTCTGCAATGGGCCCGACACCTCCTTAAGCGAGCCGGTGATGCTGAGACTGGAGGTCCGTTGAGCGCGGCGCCGCGGAGTAATCCGTGACCGTCGTGTCTGCCGGAAGGCCAGAACCCCGTTCGCATAGAATTGAACGGGTCGCGGTTGGCCGATCCGCGCTTGGAGAGGCATCACATCCCAGGCCACGGCGCGGTGACGCCGCATTACGGGGACCCCGTGCGGGATTTCGATCCTGACGCGACGGTCGCCCACCCGAAAGGCTATTGCGGCGACAACCGCGTACCACGGGCATGATCCAAATCCACGGCGGGGCGTTCCCGTGCGTGGGTTTGGGTGCTCTTTAAAATCCGCACCAGACAGCACTGCTTTCCCCCGGACTACAGCAGCACAGATGCGAGACACTGAGACTAAGCGCGCTTCAGCCTATCTGCTCGGCGTGCGCTGGGATGACGATGGGTTTCTCGATGAGGCGCACGTCGATGTGGCCGGAGGCGACGAGCGAGGGGTTGTGCGACGGCTTCGGTGCGGCCGGATCAGGTGCGCGCCAGAAGCGCTTGCGCGGCACCTTGTCGACGCCGATGGGATAGATGGTCAGACTGTCACGGTCGAATTTCAGGCGTAGGAAATTCTTGTAGTCCTTGATGCGCAGCGCGGCAAAGGCCTGGTCGGCGTGCATGCGCAGCAGCACGCTGGTGAGGACCCAGTAAAGCCCGAAGATAAACCCACCGACCAGCCCGCCCAGCACGATCGACTGGATCGGATAGAGCACGAAGCCCACGATCTGGCGGACATTCTTCGACACCAGTTGATCGCCGCCCGCGCGCGTCGTCGAGGCATCGGGCAACGCGGATGCGGGCGGGGCCGCGCGGCGCACCTGCCCAGGCGTTCCGGCCTTGTCGCCGAACGCGTCGCGCTGCCCCGC